>CAIPBN010000494.1 GCA_903863315.1 uncultured Verrucomicrobiota bacterium
CGCCATGCCGCCAACTGTGACGGCGGTTACTCCGAGATGGGTAACTGCCCCACCGGGGCCATGGCGACCGCTGCCGCACCTTAATGCAACGGGACTACAGCCGTCCCGCTGCCGCTGCGAACGGCTGCAAGTCTTGCATCAGTTTCGCGAAACCCTCGAGCGTGAGCTGCTGCGCGCCGTCGCTCCAGGCCTCCGCCGGGTTCGGATGCACCTCGACTAGCAGCGCGTCCGCGCCCATCGCCACCGCACCCTTGCACATGGCGACTACGAGATCCGCGCGGCCCGCCCCCTGGCTGGGGTCAATCACGACGGGGCTGTGCGACTCCTTCTTGATGATGGGAATGGTCGAGAGGTCGAGTGTGTTGCGCGTATAGGTCTCGAAGGTGCGGATACCCCGCTCGCAGAACATCAGTCCGGGGTTGTTGTTCGAGAGAATGTATTCGCCTGCGAGCAGCCACTCTTCAATTTTCATGGCCAGACCGCGCTTGAGCAGCACGGGCTTGCCTGTCTTAGCGGCGGCGATGAGGAGCTGGAAGTTCTGCGCGTTGCGGGTGCCGATTTGCAGGATGTCGGCGTATTCGGCGACCATTTCCGCTTGGTTCTCGGAAAGCAGCTCGGTGATGACCGCCAGGCCAGTTTCCTTGCGTGCCTTGGCCAGCAGTTTCAAGCCCTTCTCGCCGAGCCCCTGGAACTCGTAGGGGGAGGTCCGGGGCTTGAACGCGCCGCCGCGCAGCACCTTGGCACCGGCTTTCGCCACCGCCTTGGCGGTCATCATCAACTGCTTCTCACTCTCGACAGAACACGGCCCGGCCATCACGACGAGTTCCTTGCCGCCGATGACGCAGCCGTTGGGCAGGGTGATGGTGGAGTTGGTCGGATGCGCCTCGCGGCTGACGAGCTTGAAGCGCTTCTGGATGGGCATGACGCTCTCGACCTGCGGCAGTGCGGTGAGCGTCTCGAGCGTGTGGTGCGTGCGTTCATCGCCGATGGCGCCGATGACCGTGCGCGCGACGCCACGCATGACATGCGGGCGGTAGCCGAGTCGGCGGATCTCGGCGAGCACGGCGGATTCCTCCTGCTTGGAGATGCGAGGTTTGAGGACGATAATCATGGGGTTTGGCTGGGGTTGGTGCGGGCCGGTGCCGGGTCTAAATGAAAAAACCGCAGGCAACGGCCTGCGGTTGTCGGTTGTGCTTGAGTCTCAGCGCAACGCGGCAAGTCCGCAGGGCCGGCGGCTAAAGTAATAGCCGCTCGGCAGGCTGCTAAATTGCCAGGCGCGGAGCTTCATCTGGCGGCAAGCTAGCACGGGCAAGCGGATCGTCAACGGCGCTTTCCTGAAGGCGAGGGCTCTCCATCAGCCTGCCAGCACTGTGGGAGGCCGCACAGCTCACACCTCCACCAACAAGCCCGGGGTGGGCTGGATGACCTTGATCTTCGGGTGGCGTTCCGCGAATTGCCGGGCAAACCAGACACGCGCATCCTCGTCGCCATGCCCCAGCAGCACTGTGTGTGGGGACACCTCGCCGACAAAATCGAGCAATTCCCCCCGGTTGGCATGGGCGGAGAGATCGAAGTCTTCCAGTCCGCACTGTCGAGTCAGCTCCCCGACGCTGGGGCTGAAGAAGAAGGGCTTGCCCGGTTGGCTGGCCTTGAACCGGCCACCCGGAGTTCCAGGATCGGCATAACCCACGAACAACACGTTGTGACGCGGATCATCCGCCATGCGGGCGGCCAGGTCGTGCGCGGCGGTGTGCTCGCTCATCATGCCAGCCGTGATGACAAAAATGCGGCCGCCCGTGAGGCGCATGCTTTCGGCCTGGCCCTTTTCCAGGACGATCAGGTCGAGCGCCTCGTGTAGTTGCAGGCTCGTGTGCAGACGGTGGGCTCGGTGCGCCTCCAAGTCGTAAATCTCGGTGAAGACACGTCCGAGACCGCCAATGTAGATGGGCTGCTCCTTGAGCTCGCCCGCCTTGAAGGCCAGCGCCAGCGCGGCGAGAATCTCCTGTGTGCGACCCAGCGCGAAGGTGGGGATGAGCACGCTGCCCTTGCGCTTGAGCGTGGCGCGGATGGCGGCGATGAACCGCTGGAGTTCGGCCTCGCGGCTGAAGTTCGGGGCCACGGCGCGGTTGCCGCGCGTGGTTTCCATGATCAGGACGTCGGCCTTCACGTCCTCGAAGCGCGCTCCCTTGAGGATGGTTTGATCCCGGAAGCACACGTCGCCGGTGTAGAAGAGCGTTTCCCGCTTCCCGCGCACCAGCACCCCGGCGGAACCCAGCGCATGCCCGGCATCAAAGAATTCGAGCGTGGGCGAAGTGCCTCCGCCACGGGTCTTTTGAAAGCCGGCCCACTCAATCTCCCGGTTGTATTTGAAGCCTTGGAACAGCGGCGCGATCTCGTCCACCTCGTCGTGCGAATAGAGCGGGTAGTCCTTGATGCCGGATTCCTCCCGCTGCCGCTTCATCACGTTGACGGAGTTGTGGAGCACGCGCTCCACGAGGAAGTAGCTCAGCTCCGTCATCAACACGTGGGCGCGCCGATGGTGCCGCACCGCCACCGGCAGCCCGCCGACGTGATCGTGGTGACAG
>CAIPBN010000495.1 GCA_903863315.1 uncultured Verrucomicrobiota bacterium
ACGAAGGGTCTGCCGCAGAAGGATTGCTACGTTAACGTCCTGCGTGACGCGATGGCCACGGACTCGCTCGACGAATGCGGCATCTATTTCGGCACGACGGGTGGGCAGGTGTATTGCTCGCCGGATGGCGGCGACACGTGGACCGCCATCGCCGACCATCTGCCCGGCGTGCTGTCGGTCGAGGTGCAGACGTTGAAGTGAGGAAGTCGATGATACGTGTCGTCCTGCCCTTCCACCTCCGCAACCTCGCGCGCGTGGAAGGGGAAGTGCAGCTCGAAGTCCCCGCGCCAGTTACCGTCGCCGCCCTGCTGGACACGCTGGAAGCACGCTTCCCCGTCCTGCGCGGCACCATCCGCGACCACGGCACACTGAAGCGCCGCCCGTTCATCCGCTTCTTTGCCTGCAAGGAAGACCTGTCCCTCGACCCGGCGGACACGCCGTTGCCCGAAGCGGTGGTCAAAGGCACTGAGCCGTTCCTCGTCGTCGGCGCGATGGCGGGCGGTTGAACCCGTGTCGGCGATTTGAAATCGCCGTGTTGCGCGTGGACAGCTCGGGGCCGCTGCGTCACGCCGATGCCCACGGACGGCGGTTGCAAACCGCCGGCACACGCTCACCTCCCCGACACCAGCACCATGTTCGCATATTGAATCGTGTCGCCGGTGCGGATGAGGCCGATGGCCTTGGGCACGCGCTGGCGGAGCTGCTCGTGCGGCTCGAAGTCCACGGCGCAACCCTGAAGCGCGCGGAGAAACTCATTCTTCGTCTTGCGCGAGTTCTCCTTTACGAACTCCTGCGCCATGTAGGCCTGCCCAATGACGAAGTTCTGCCGCACGGCGGCGAGCACTTGCAGCACCGTCGGCACGTTGTCCACGAGCGAGATGTCCACCGTCTCGATGCCCGGCCAGAGCGGAAAGCCGCGGTCGGCGATGACGAGCGTGTTCGTGTGCCGCACGCGCGCGAGCAGCGAGACGAGGGCGGGGTTGAGGATGCCGGTGATGAGCATGACGGCAGGTTAATCCCGGCGGGAGCGCCAGCAAGGAGCTTTCCGGTCGGCCCGGAAACCTTCATTCTCCCGTCCATGCACCGCTGTCTCCGTGCTCTCGCCCGCGTGTTCATGCGCGTGGTCTTCCCGTCGGTCAGGCAGCTCCCGACTGCACAACTGGCCGCGTGGCTCGCGGACAACTCGCTCCCGCAGCCGATGCTGCTGGATGTGCGCCAGCCGGAGGAATTCGCCGTGAGCCATCTGGCGGGAGCGCAGCGGGTGGACTTCGGTGACGATGCGGAAGCTGTGCTGGCGAACGTGCCGGCGACGCAGCCCATCGTCTGCTACTGCGCGGTAGGCTTTCGCTCCTCCATCATGGCAAAGCGGCTTGTTCGCGCCGGACACCGGGAAGTCTTCAACCTCGAAGGTGCGATCTTCGACTGGGCGTGCGAAGGGCGTCTGCTGGTGCGCGGGGAAGAGGCCGTGCGCGAAGTTCATCCGTTCAACTGGCTGGGCCGGCTGCTCCTGCCGCGTGAAGTTTGCGCCCGTGTTTCTTCGCTGCGCCACTGACTACTTCCACCAGTGCGTCAGCAGCGGTGCGACGACGAGACTCGGCAGGTAGTTCGCCAGCGGGACTTTCCGCAGGTCGAGAATGACCACCGTAATGGTCAGCACGATGAATCCCCCGACCGCGCGAATCGAGTTCAGCAGGGCGGGATCTTGGAGGTGGTTGGCCAGACCGCCAGCCAGCAGCGTGATGGTGCCCTGATACGCCAGCACCGGCAGGGCGGACAACAGCACACCGCGGCCAAACGTGGCGGCGAAGCCCATCGCTGCAAGGCCATCGAGCGTGGACTTGATGGCCAGAATCTTGATGTCGCCGCGCGTGCCGTCCTCCAGCGCGCCAAGGATGGCCATCGGACCGACACAAAACAGCAGCGTGCAGGTGACGAAGCCTTCGCTGAAGCGGTGGTCGCTTTCCGGACCGGCCTTGGCGATGCGCTCCTGCGCGTAATGCCCGAGTTTGTTCAATCCATCCTGCAACCGCAGCGCCATGCCCAGCGCGTTGCCCAGCACCAGCGCGAGCAGCGCGATGCCGAGCTGCTTGAGCACGCTGCCGAAGCTTCCACCAGTGCCCTGCCAGATCATGCTCATCCCGGCGTAAAGGGTGAAGGCCGTCAGCACCAGCCGGATGCGCATCTGGGTGGGCGTGGAGAGCTGGGCGGCGACGGTCAGCCCCGCGAGCCCGCCCACCAGAATGGTCGTGGTGTTGATCAGCGTTCCGGTCACGCGGCGAACTGAACCACGCGCGCGCCGGGTGGGGAAGGGCAAAGCCCGGTGAAGTTCATTGCAGCGCCCCGGTGCAACTGCTGCCGCCACCCGCCGTGCAGGCGAGACAATGAATGCCCGTCTGGATCGCGTTGGACTCCAACCGCCCCGGAGTCACATCCCACAGGAAGAGCGGGCGATGGTTCTGCATTTGCAGTCCGAGCATTTGGTTGAAGTCGCAGTCGTAAAGTTCGCCTTGCCAGCCAACGCTGAGCGTGGTGCGACACATAAGGCCCGCGACCGTGGCCGGGTTGAAGCTGTTCGCCAGCAGTTCGAGATACGCGTCCCACTGGCCTTGCTGGCGTAAATCCGCGGCGAACCGCGCGATGGGCTGGTTGGTGATGGTGAACAGCCGCGTGAACTCGATGCCGTGACGTTGCCGCAGCTCCAGCTTGTAATCCGCCTCCAGCTCCGCCTGGGGCGGGGGCAGGCGCGGGCCTTGTGGATTGAAGACCAGGCTGAGCGGGAGGCGCGTGCCGTAGCCGACGGCGTTGAGCTTGCGCAAGGCACGGATGCTCTTGGCGAAGACCCCTTCACCGCGCTGGGCGTCCACGTTTTCACCTAGGTAGCACGGCAACGAGGCAATCACCTCCACCTCGTGCTGCGCCAGGTATTCGGGCAGCCAGCCAAACGCCTCGGTCTCGATGATGGTCAGGTTGTTGCGATCAATCACCTGACACCCACAATCGCGCGCTAGCTCCACCAGATAGCGGAAATGGGCGCTCAACTCCGGGGCCCCGCCTGTGATGTCCACAACGAGCGGGCGGTGGATGCGAATCCATTCTCCCACGCGTCCGGCGGTGTCCGCCGCCATCATCTCGGTGCGCCAGGGTGCCGCGTCCACATGACAATGGCGGCAGGTCTGGTTGCACTGCCGGCCCACGTTGATTTGCAGCGTGTGCAACCGGGCCCGGCGCAGGGTCAGGTCGTGGCGGGCGAGTTGTTCTTCAAAGCGATTCATCCAGGCAGCCGGGCTTCAGCAGCACGCCGGTGATGCTGCCCCGGATTGGCCGGCCCGCCAAGCTGTCGCTTGTCACGCACCCCCCGGACCGCCTAAGGTTTCGACATGAAGAATGAAGTGGTGCCGGTGCAGATTCGCGGGATGCTCCCGTCGAACAGCGGGTGCGCCATTTTCGTTGGCAACGACGAGAAGGTCTTCGTCATCCAGGTGGAGCACAACCTCGGCGCGGTCATCGGCATGTTCCTGCGCGACCAGCCCAAGCAGCGCCCGCTCACGCACGACCTCATGGTCAATGTCTTCAAGGGCTTCGGCATCACCGTCGAGCGCGTCATCATCACCGAGCTCAAGGAAGCCACTTACTTCGCCCGGCTCATCCTCAAGCAGGAGAACGAGCTGGGTCGAAAGCTGGTGGAAGTGGACGCCCGGCCCAGCGATTGCCTCGCCCTGGCCGCCGCGCACAAGCGGCCCGTCTTTGTTGCCAAGCGGCTGTTCGAGCAGGTCGAGGACATGACCGAGTATCTCGACAAGCTGAATGAGGGCAGCGGCGAGCAGGAGGCGTGAGGGAGGAAAGCAATTAGTGATTGGCCATCAGTGCTCGTCCGAACTCACCGCGCCGACTAATCCCTAATCACTTCTTCATTCCGCAATGCCCCCGCCCGCTCAACCCGCCACGTCCGCTCCCGTCGCCCTGATCTGGGGCGAGGAGGACTTCGCGGTGAAGCAGCGCGCGCGGCAGCTCTACGACAAGTGGTGCGGCGAGGTTGGCGGCATGGATCACGAGCTGGTGGATGCCGCCGTGGGCAATGCCGGCGAGGCGCTCAAGGCGCTGGGCAAACTCCGCGAGGCGCTGCAAACGCTGCCTTTTTTCGGCGGGGGCAAGGTCGTGTGGTTCAAGGATTGCAGCTTCCTCGGAGATGACCGCACGTCCGGTTCCAGCGCCGTGACCGAGGCATTGGCAGAGCTCGCCGCCGAACTGAAGGCCTTTCGCTGGGACGGCGTGCGGCTGCTCGTCAGCGCCGGCAAGGTGGACAAGCGCAAGACCTTCTACAAAACCTTGGAGAAGCTCGGCACCGTTGAGGTCTTTGCCGGCTTGTCGCTCGACGACCGCAACTGGGCGGACCATGCCGAGGATCTCGCCTACAAGCTGCTCAAAGCGCTCAAGAAGGAAATCTCCTCCGAGGCCCTGGCCAAGCTCGTCGCCAACGTCGGCCCGCACGCGGCGCAGCTCCACAGCGAGGTCGAGAAGCTCGCCGCCTACGTCGGCGCGCGCGCGGACATCGAGCTGGCGGACGTGGACGCCATCGTCACCCGCAACAAGCAGGCCCGAGCCTTCGCCCTCGCCGACGCGCTCGGTGATCGTGATCTGCCCAAGCTCCTGCGCACGCTGGACGAGGAGCTGTGGGAAATCCGGTTGAAGGTGGAGAGAAAATCCGAAATCGGTCTGCTCTACGGCCTCATCTCTAAGGTGCGCGTGATGATTTTCCTGCAAGAAATGATCAAGGCCGGCTGGTTGAAAGCCGATGGAGATTACAACCGGTTCAAAGCACAGCTCGAACGCGTCCCCGCCGACGCGCTGCCGGAGGACAAGCGCATTAACCCGCTGGCCATGAACCCTTACGTGCTCTTCCGCGCGCTCCCGCAGGCCAAGCGTTACACGCTCGCCGAGCTGATCCGCGCGATGGACCTGCTGCTCCAGTGCAACATGAAGCTGGTGGGCAGCGGTCTCGACGAGGCGCTGGTGCTGCAACAGACGTTGACGCAGATCGTGCGCAAGGAAGAGGCAGCGAAATGAAGGGGCTTGGGAACGGTGAATGGCGAATGAGAAAGGTGCAGTGGGCAACTCCCGAAACGTGGACTGACCCTGCCTCGCGCTCCGACCCTAGCCGGCCACTTGCCATCCGGCCGCTACGGGTGTTGATTGCGGCAGACGGTTGCATCGTCCGAAACGGGGCGCGGCATGAGTGATGAAACGACAAGCAAGTCTGGGAAGACGTGGCTCTACGTCGTAGTTGTGGTGTTGCTCTACGCCTTCAGCACCGGCCCAGCTTTCGTGCTCGTCCAACGCAGGACCATGCCCGAGGCATCGTTGGCCATATATCTGCCACTTTCGTTGTGTTGCCACGTGACCGGTGCCACACCTGCTCTTGTTCGTTATCTCAAGGGATGGCTTGACCTCACCCACACTCCGGTGCCGCGGATACTATAATGACCTCCCCTTCCCCCACCCTCCTCGCCGCACGCGTCGGTGACACCGTCTGCGTGAAGATCTCCGGGCGCGCGAACTTCGCCACCAGTGTGGACTTCAAGCAGCTCGTCGCCGAGGCCTGCGCACGCGGGGCCCAGCGGTTCATCGTGGATCTCGCGGCGTGCCCCCTCATGGACAGCACCTTTTTGGGCGTGCTGGCCAGCCTGGGCATGAAGCTGTCCGCCGACAATCTGCCTCCCGAGCAGCGTCCCATCGAGCTGCTGAACCCTTCGGCCAAGGTCGCCGACCTCATCGACAACCTCGGCGTGCTCCAGCTCTTCCGCGTGGTGCAGGGCAGCGCGCCGGACAATCTGTGCTTCACCGCGGTCGATTGTGCGGGCGCATCCAAGCTGGAAATGTCCCGCAACTGCCTGGAGGCGCATCAAGTCCTCATGAACCTCAACGCCGACAACGCGGCGAAGTTCAAGGACGTGGCCAGATTCTTCTCGGAGGACATTGAGAAGCAGGAGGCGGCGGCGAAGGCGGCGGTGCCGAGCGGGCAGACTACCCAGCCCGTCTGAAGGGCTCGTTGCCTCAAACGATCTCGTCAACCGGGGCCGGCTTGCCCTTGGGCTTCTCGCGGCGGATCATTTCCTCGCACCACTGGAGATTGCGCAGCGTCGCCCGGTCATGCGGCACCAGCTTGAGGGCGTTTTGAAACGCCTTCACGGCCGCCGGCAAGTCGCCCAGCCGGAGGTGGCACATGCCCAGACCCTGCCAAGCCGCGAAGTGGTCCGGGTTCAGCAGCACCGCCTTGCGGCAGTCGGCCAGGGCCTTTTCCACCTCTCCCAACTGCCAGAGCAGCGTGGCGCGCCGGTTCCAGCCCTCGGCGAAAAAGGGATGGGTGCGGGTAAGCCGGGTGAGGTGGTTGAGCGCGCCTTTGACATTCTTGCGCTCGATGGAGGAATCAGCCACCCGCAAGATGTGCTCCGCTTCCTCGTCTTCACTGCTCATCCAAAGGTCAAACAAGGCGCTGATGGCCACCGTGCGGATGGACAGCGAGTCGGAGCGGAGGGCCTTGAGCAATTGCTCCCGACCTCCATGCCGGACAAGCTGCTCGGCGGCGGCGATGCGTTCTTTGTCCGTGCCCGCGAGCATCTGCCGGTAAAGGCGCTCGCGGTTCCACTCGGAGCGCATGGCATGTGGCCATGCGAAATTTACCGCCACGCACACCGCCAGCAGCAGGTAGAGTCTCACGCACAATGGGGTGAAGAACCGGCGCATGGCCGCAACCTAGCACTACCGCGCGAGGAGACAAGCCCCGGATCCCCGCCAATGGGGAGGGTGTGCAAGCGGGAACAGGGCTCGACGCTCCGGTGGGGCCGCCATAAGTTATGCGCGGTCGGCCCAACTCCATGTCCTCAGCACATCCAATCGCCAGCGCCGTTCCAACGGAACGTTGTTCCCCCGACGTGACGTCGAAGTTGCCCGAACTCCTCGCCCCAGCCGGCGACTGGGAATGCGCCAAGGCTGCGGTCGAGAACGGCGCGGACGCCATTTACTTAGGTCTCGACCGCTTCAACGCCCGGATGCGTGCGCACAATTTCACCGAAGCGGATCTGCCCCGGCTCATGGAGTTCCTGCACCGGCGCGGCGTGAAGGGCTACGTCACCTTCAACACGCTGGTCTTCGCCGACGAACTCGCCGCCGCCGAGGACTACCTGCGCAGCATCATCGCCGCCGGGGTGGATGCCGCGATCGTGCAGGACGTGGGCATCGCGCGCCTCATCCGCCGCCTCTCGCCGGACTTCCCCATCCACGCCAGCACGCAGATGACCATCACCAGCGCGGCGGGGGTGGCCTTTGCCCGCGAGTTGGGCTGCAACCTCGTCGTCCTCGCTCGCGAATGCTCGATCAAGGAGATCGAGGCGATTCAAACAGCGCAGTCCGCCTCACTCTCAACGCTTAACTCCCTCAACGCTCAACTCCCGTTGGAAGTCTTCGTCCACGGCGCGCTCTGCGTGGCCTACAGTGGCCAGTGCCTCACCAGCGAATCGCTCGGCGGCCGCAGCGCGAACCGCGGCGAGTGCGCGCAGGCCTGTCGGATGCCTTACGAACTCATCTCCGACGGACGCAAGGTCGAGCTGGGCGGCCGCAACTACCTGCTTTCCCCACAAGACCTCGCCGGCCTCGAAGTCCTGCCCGACCTCGTCCGCTCCGGCGTCGCTTCGCTCAAGATTGAGGGCCGGCTCAAGTCTCCCGAATACGTCGCCAGCATCACGCGCATTTACCGGCAGGCGCTGGACAAGCTGGGTGGCCAACCGCGCGGGGAGACAGAGGACAAGGCCGAGCGCTACGAACTCGAAATGGCCTTCAGCCGCGGACTCTCCACCGGCTGGTTTGAAGGCATCGACAATCAGCGCCTCGTGCATGCGCGCTTCGGCAAGAAGCGCGGTGCCTTCGTTGGTGAAGTCACGCGCGTGGCCGGCGACCGCGTCCATGTCCGTCTCGACGGCACGCTGAAGGCCGGTGACGGCATTGTCTTCGATCCCGGCCACGGCGGCGACGACGAGGAAGGTGGACGCGTGTTTCAAATGCGGAACGCGGAACGCGGAATGCAGCCGGGCGAGGCCGTCCTGACCTTCATGCCCGGCGCGGTGGACTTCGCCCGAATCCACACCGGCGACAAGCTGTGGAAGACGAGCGATGCAGAACTGGAAAAGCGCGTTCGCGCCACCTTCGCTGGCGACGCACCGCGCTTTCATCGGCCGGTGAGCTTTGAGGCTTACGGCCATGCCGGTGTGCCGCTCACGCTGATTGCCCGCGACGAACTCGGCCATGTCGCCCAGGCCCAGTCAACCCTGCCGCTCGCTGCCGCCGAGAAGCAGCCGCTCACCACCGAACGCCTGACCGAACAGCTCGGCCGACTCGGCGGCACGCCCTTCAAGTTCGGCGTGTTGACGAGTCATCTCGAAGGCGAAGTGATTCTGCCCGTCAGCGAATTGAACCGGCTGCGTCGCGAAATCGCCGCCGAGCTGGAGCGACAACGCGCACTGCCGAAGCGGTGGACGTTGGAACAGGGTCTTGGGTCTGGCGTCTGGAGTCTCGGGCCAGCCGCCTCCGCCCCAAACCCCAGACCCGAGACGCCAGACCCCATCCCCCACCCCTCATCGCTTCTCGTCCTGGTCCGCAACCAAGCCCAGCTCGAAGCCGCCCTCCGCTGCGGCATCGCGACGATTTACTGCGAGTTTGAAGACCCCAAGCGCTACCGGGAAGCCGTGGCCACCTTCCACACCGCGCGCGGCTGCCAATCGGCAATCGACAATCGGCAATCGGCAATCTTAGTCGCCCCGCCGCGCATCACGAAATCCGGCGAGGAATGGATTCTCAAGCAGGTCCGCTCCTGCAATGCCGACGGCTACCTCGTCCGCAACTACGACCACTTGAACTTCTTCGCTGACTGCCGCCGCGTCGGCGACTTCTCACTCAACGTGGCGAATCCGCTCACGGCGGAGCATTTCATGACCCGCTTTGGGCTGGAACGGCTCACCGCCAGCTACGACCTGAACATCAGCCAGCTTGAGGCGCTGCTGCGCGCCGCGCCACCTGAGTGGTTCGAGGTCACGGTTCATCAGCACATGCCCATGTTTCACATGGAGCACTGCGTCTTCTGTGCCTTCCTCTCCAAGGGCAAGGATTACCACGACTGCGGCCGGCCGTGCGACCGCCACGATGTGCGCGTCCGCGACCGCGTGGGTCAGGAGCACCCGCTCAAGGCCGATGCCGGCTGCCGCAACACCGTCTTCAATGCCCGCGCCCAGACCGGCGCGGAGTTCGTCGGGCGCTTGCAGGCGCTGGGCGTGCGGCGCTTCCGCATCGAGTTCGTCAACGAGTCACCGGAAGAAGTGGCCACCACCATCGCCCGTTACCGTGCCCTGCTGCGCGGGGAGCTCACCGGCGAGCAGCTCTGGCGGGAGCTCAAGCTGCACCACCAGCTCGGCGTGACGCGGGGGCAGATGGAAGGCCAGGCCCGATAACTGCCGGCCGTGGGGCAGAAGCGGGCTTGCAGTCAGGCCGTGGTTGCTGACTCTTCTCCCGTGCATCGTTTCCACATCCTTCCCGGCACGGCGAGCCGGACCGAGGTGTCGCTTTCACCGGACGAGTCTCATCACGCGCTCCGCGTCCTGCGCCTGGGTTCGGGAGATACCGTCACCTTGCTGGACGGTGCCGGCGTGGAGGCGCGCGGGCACATCATCGCCACCGACAAGCATGCGGTGCGGGTGGCGGTGACCGAACGCATCCCGCATCCGCCGCTGCCGTGCGCGGTCACGCTCCTCCAGGCACTGCCTAAAGGCCGGCTCATGGACAGCATCGTCGAGAAGGCCACCGAGCTGGGGGCGGCGCGCATCGTTCCGTTGCTGACCGAGCACACCATCTCGCGCCCCGACGATGTCCACGCCACCTCCAAACTGGAGAAGTGGCGGACAACCGCCTTGGAGGCCGTGAAGCAGTGCGGCAACCCCTGGCTTCCACGCATCGATCCACCGGTGACGTTTCGCGAGTTCCTGCGCCGGCAGGAAGCCTTTGACCTCATCCTGGTCGCCTCGCTCCACGCCGGAGCACGGCCGATGCGGTCGGTCTTCGCCGAGTTCCACGCCCGGGAACAACGCCGGCCGGCCACGGTCGCGGTGTGGGTCGGTCCGGAAGGGGACTTCACGCCGCAGGAAGTGGCGGCCTTGGTGACCGCAGGCGCACAGCCCATCACGCTGGGGCGGTTGGTGCTGCGCTGCGACACGGCGGCGGTGACGACCCTGGCCCTGGCCTTGAACGAGGCGGCTGGATAAAGCGGTTCCGGAAAAGCAAAGGCCGCTGGAAACATCCAGCGGCCTTCGCCAAACGGATTGCGCGCCTTACTTCTTGCCGAAGAAGCGCTTCAGATTCGCCAGGCCCTTCACGGCGATGTCATCGCGCTTGGGCTCGATCTTGCGCCAGATGGCGGCGGCGCGGGCGATGACCTTCACGTCAGTGGTGAAGCTCTCGATGACCACGTCACCCTGATAGCCAATCTTCTTCAGCGCCGCGACGATGGGCTTCCAGTCAATATGGTCGCCACCCGGCGTGCCGCGATCGCTGCCGCAGGCGTGGAAGTGGCCAAGGTGTTTGCCCGCCTTGAGGATGGCCGCAGCCTGGTTCTTTTCCTCGATGTTCATGTGGAACGTGTCGAGGTGGAGGACAACGTTCTTGGCACCGACGGCCTTGATGAGCGCGAGGCCCTTGTCCGTGGTGTTGAGGAAGTCGGTCTCGAAGCGGTTGAGCGGCTCGATGCAGAGGGTGATGCCCTTGGCGGCGGCGTAGGCGGCGAGCACCTTGAGGTTTTTCACCACGAGTTTGAAGTGCTCCTTTTGCTCCGCGTCGTCATGGGCACCGATCCGGCCCACCACGGAGTAAATCGGGCCGATGAGGCGCGGGCAGCCCATGATGGCGGCCTGGTCCACGAGGGCTTTGCAGTAGGCCATGCCGGTGGCCTGCTCCTCGGCCGTGCCGCGGAAGTCGCGACCGGGCCCCATGCAGGCGCAGATCGAGCCAATGGCGAGACCGGCCTTGTCGGCGGCGGCCTTCACCTTGGCCGGGTCAATGTGCTCCGGTGCCTCGACCGGAATCTCGACGGTGTCGAAGCCCCACTTTTTGAACTTGGGGAAGAGCTTCACGCTCTCGGTGGTGAACGGGGATGTATAGAGGAACGAATTGATGCCAAATCTCATAGTGCTGTCGGTTGAAGTTCGCGGCAGAGGCTAGTCAACAGCTCCGGCGTGTCAAAGTTTTCCTTCGCCAGCCGCCCGTTCACGGGGCAGATTCGCTGAAACATCCATCGGCGCATGGGCGTCATAATTTCCGCCGAAACATGAACCTAGCTTTGCCTCGTAAATTGAAACTGGTCGTGGTCGTCGCGACGGGGTGCCTGCTGGCACCATCCGGTCGCGCGGCGGACGACGGCGTGGCGTTCTTCGAGAAGAAGATCCGCCCGCTGCTCGCCGAGCATTGCTACGAGTGCCATGCGGTCGGGAAGAAGACCAAGGGCGGGCTGGCCCTCGACTCCCGCGACGGCTGGATGAAGGGTGGCGACTCCGGCATGACGCTTGTGCCGGGCGATCCCGAGGCCTCGCTCCTCATCAAGGCGGTGCGCTACAAGGACAAGGAGTTCCAGATGCCGCCGAAGCGGAAGCTGTCAGATTCGCAAATCGCCGACTTCGAGGCGTGGGTCAAGATGGGCGCGCCCGATCCGCGCACGGGTGCTCCAGCCGCCGCCGGAACCAAGAAGGAAATCAACATCGTCGAGGGCCGGAAGCACTGGGCGTATCAATTGCCGAAAAAGCAGACGGCACCCGCCGTGAAGGACGCCGCCTGGCCGCGCACGGACGCCGACCGCTTCATCCTCGCCAAGCTGGAGGAGAAGAAGCTCAAGCCCGCCACCGATGCCGATCCGGTCACGCTGGTGCGCCGCATTTACTTCGACCTCCTCGGCCTGCCGCCCACACCGGAGCAGATAGACACGTTCACGAAGTCCTACGCCCAGCATCCGGCATCCAGCATCCAGCAACTGGTTGACCAACTGCTCGCCTCCCCGCACTTCGGCGAGCGCTGGGGCCGGCACTGGCTGGACGTGGTGCGCTACGCCGAGTCGCTCACCTTGCGCGGCTTCGTGATGAAGGAGGCGTGGCGTTACCGCGACTATGTCGTCGGCAGTTTCAATTCGGACAAGCCCTACGACCGATTCCTGCGCGAGCAGGTCGCTGGTGACTTGCTGCCGCACCAAGACGTCCCGCAGCGTCAGCAGCAGCTCGTGGCCACCACGTTCCTCACGCTCGGCAACACGAACCTCGAAGAACAGCAGAAGAAGCAACTCGACATGGACGTGGTGGACGAGCAGCTCGACACGATGGGCAAGGCCTTCCTCGGCCAGACCATCGGCTGCGCGCGGTGTCACGATCACAAGTTCGACCCCATCCCCACGCGCGATTACTACGCGATGGCGGGCATTCTCAAGAGTTCCAAGACGCTCGAACACTCGAACGTGAGCAAGTGGCTGGAGTTCCCGCTGCCCATGCCGCCCGGACAGGACAAGCAATACGCCGAGCATGACAAGACCGTCGCCAAGCTGCAGGCCAGCATCAAAGCCGCCAAGGAGTCCGCCAACACCGCGGTCGCGAAGAAGGCCACCCTGCGCAGCGGGGCGCTCGATCCGAAGGTGCTGGCCGGCATCGTTGTGGATGACTCGCAGGCGAAAAAGGTCGGCGAGTGGACGCACTCGACATCCACCAAGACCTTCGTCGGCGACGGCTACCTCCACGATGCAAACCTCGGCAAAGGCGAGAAGTCACTGACGTTCCAGCCGGAGAACCTGCGAGCCGGCAAATACGAGGTGCGCCTGGCCTACAGCCCCGGCAAGACGCGGGCGCAGAACGCGCCCATCACGATTTTCAGCGCGGACGGCGAGAAGACGGTGCGCGTGGACCTGCGGGACGATCCGCCCATCGAGGGCCGCTTCGCGTCGCTGGGCCAGTTCCGCTTCGAGCAGAACGGCGCGGGCTTCGTCATCGTCGGCACGGATGGCACCCGGGGCATCGTGACGGCGGACGCGGTTCAGTTTGTTCCCGTCGGCATGCTCGCTGAACCCGCAGCCACGACTGACGCGGCGAAAAAGGACAAACCGGACGTTTCCGAAACCGTGAAAAAGCTGGAAGCCGAGCTGAAGAAGCTGGAAGCTTCCGGGCCGAAACGCCCGATGTTCATGTCCGTGAA
>CAIPBN010000496.1 GCA_903863315.1 uncultured Verrucomicrobiota bacterium
CCGCGTTGGTAAGCAACAAGTCGCGGATGCCGAACTCAGCGAGCACCCGCACGGCGAAGGTGACTTCCGCCATCGAGTGCCCCTCGTAGTAGTGCGCCCGGCCACTCAACACGGCGACGGGCGTGCCGCCGAGCATGCCCAAGACCAGCTTGCCGGAATGGCCTTGAACCGTGGGCTGCGGAAAACCCGGCAACTTCGCATAGGGGATTTCCTTCACCACCTCCACCCGCTCCAGCACCGGCCCGAAACCGCTGCCGAGCACGATGGCGAGCTTGGGCCGCAGCGCGCTGGCTTTCGCCAGCACGCGTGCCGTGGCCGCTGGCTTACCTCGACTCATAATGGCCTGCCGACTTGCTTTCTCATCGCGCGGAATTAGGCTGCGCACCCTATTTGAGAGTTTTGAGTTATGCAATTGAGCAACGAAGAAATCCGCCGCTACTCGCGCCACCTCATCCTGCCCGAGGTCGGCATGGCGGGGCAGAAGAAGATTAAGGGCACCTCCGTCCTGTGCATCGGCGCGGGCGGACTCGGCTCGCCTATCGCGATGTATCTCGCCGCCGCCGGCATCGGGAAGATTGGCATCGTGGACTTCGACACGGTGGATTACTCAAATCTCCAGCGCCAAATCCTCCACACCGACGCCGACGTGGGCCGCTCGAAGGCGCAGTCCGCCAAAGAGACGCTCGCCGGCATCAATCCCAACACCGAGGTCGTCCTCCACAACACGCGCATCTCCGCCGAGAACGCCCTCGACCTCATCCGCCCCTACGACATTGTCGTGGACGGCACGGACAACTTCCCCACGCGCTACCTCACCAACGACGCCTGCGTGCTCCTCAAGAAGCCGAACGTCTATGGTTCCATCTTCCGCTTTGAGGGCCAGGCCAGCGTCTTCGCACCGCATCTCGGCGGGCCGTGCTACCGCTGCCTCTACCCCGAGCCGCCCCCGCCCGGCATGGTGCCGAGCTGTGCAGAAGGCGGTGTGCTGGGCGTGCTGCCTGGCATCATTGGCTGCATCCAGGCCACGGAGATTCTCAAGCTCGCGCTGGGCAAGGGCACTTCGCTCATCAACCGCCTCGTGCTCTTTAACGCGCTGGACCTGAAGTTCCGGGAACTGAAGCTCCGTCGTGACCCGAAGTGCCCGCTGTGTGGCGACGCCCCGACCATCAAGGAGTTGATTGATTACGAGATGTTCTGCGGGGTGCAGCCGACACCCACCGAGCCGGCAGCGAACCCGGACGAAGTGACCGTTCAGGACATGAAGCGCGCGTTGGACAACCCCGCGCTCAGCATCAAGGTCGTGGACGTGCGGGAGCCGGACGAATACGAAATCGCCAAAGTGAACGGCGTGCCGCTGCTGCCGTTGAGCCAGCTCGGCCAGCGTTTCACGGAGCTGGACCCCAACTCGCAATACTACCTGCACTGCAAGGGCGGCGTGCGTTCGCTCAAGGCACTGAACTTCCTCCGCGAGCAGGGCTTCAAGTATGTGAAGTCCGTGAAAGGTGGCATCGGCGCGTGGAGCGACGAGGTGGACCACAGCGTGCCGAAATACTAAGCAGCTCGGGCTGAAGGGCCTGACCTACTTTGCAGCGGCTTGGGCGTTCCTTCGCACCTTGATGAGCACGGGCGAAGAGGTCGGCTTGCCGTCGCCGGCGTTCTGGCGGGCGCTCCGGTTGATGACGTGGCAGAGGCGGTCGGTCTCCGGCACCCAGCGCGCGCAACTGAAGAAGATTTTCCGCTCGGTTTCGCCCGCCGCGATTTGCACACCGTTCAGGCCGATGTCCGATACGATGATGCCGTGCGGCAGGTTCTCGATGTCCATGTCCACGAGGTTCGTGTCGCCGTTGCGCACCACGCGCAGCCAGGCAGGGACTTCCGTGCCGGGCGCGATGGTGATTTCGGGAATGCTCGTCGGAATCGCGCCCACGGCGGCGGCGGGCAAAGGCGACGCGGAGTTTTGCAGGGACAGGAAAACCTTCGGTGCTTCCGCGAGCTTGAGCGTGCCAAAATTGTTCAGCGGTTTCGTGACTGCCTGCCCGTCCACAGTGGCGGTGGCAGTGAG
>CAIPBN010000497.1 GCA_903863315.1 uncultured Verrucomicrobiota bacterium
GCTTTTCCCGAACATTGAGCCGGACGTGGTGCCCGGCACCGCCGAGGCCGACGCGCAGATTCGCCGCGCGATTGTGCATCTGCACCAGCGCCTCCTGGGCCGCTTCGACGCGCCGGATTCCGCCGAAGTGACGCGCACCTTTGACCTCTTCGCCGGCATCGTGAGTGACGCGGCCGGGAAGAAGGGTTTCGAGAAGCAGGAGATTTACTCCTGCCGCCAGAACCTCGTGCAGCCCGTGCCGGACCCGAACTACACCGTCCGCGCCTGGCGGGCGGTGGTGACGTATCTGCTGCGAAGGCAAGAGTTCTTGTATGAGTGACGAAGCCCCGCAACCGCTGACGCAGGCGCACATGCCACCGCCGCGGCCTCCACGCGGTCCGAACACCGTCAACGCGTGTGGTGACGATGGCGATGGCAATCTCCACCGCGATGAAGTCGTGCGTATTTCTTTGCCACCTAAGCCGGCTGGAACAGTCGCAGTGGTAATCCACCAGAAGAATTAGTCCGTGTGAGACTGAGCCGCACAACATCTTGGCTGCGTAGCAGCGCAACAACCGTAGCCGTGGGTGAAGCGAGCAAACGCGAGCGCAACCCACGGGCAATCGAAAATGCCAGCCCACCGCGTAGCGGTGGCACAACCGTCCGTTCACCTCGCAGGTCAACCACTACGCGATTGCCGTCATGTTTGGCAGGCTACCGTGGGTTTCGTTCGCGGGGCGAACTTCACCCACGGCTACCGTTGTCCGGCCCCGCTGGGGCCGCTGCGAGTCGGAAGCCGATGAAGTGCCGACGCATTTTCCGGAACCAGTTCACTTCTTTTCCCTTTTGCGTTCATTCGCGTGTTTCGCGGGCAACCCTTTCCCCATCCCCCTATGCGTCGTGACTTCCTAAAACTCTGCGCCCTCACCGGACTTGGCTTCGCCTGCCCCGGCGGCCTGGCTTCCTTCGCCCGCGCGGCGGTGAAGGAGGAGCCGCCTTACGACGGGCCGTTCTACCTCGTCTTTAACGCCTCGGGCGGCTGGGACACGACCTACTTGATGGACCCCAAGGGCGTGAACGAAATCAACCGGCTCTACAAGGAGGGCGACATCCTCACCAAGGGTGCGCACAAGTTCGCGCCGACGGACAAGCACAAGACCGGCGGCATGAGCAACGAGGAATTCTACGCCGAGTTCGGCAGCGAGCTGCTCACCTTCAACGGCCTCGACTACTCGGTGAACAACCACGCGCCCGGCGCGCGTTACATGGCCACGGGCAAGCTCGACAGCCTCGCCTACCCGACCTTCGCCGCGCTCGTCGCCGCCGCGAAGGGGCCGACCTGCCCGCTCTCGTTCCTCACGTTCGGCAACTACTCGGCCACGGGCAACGTCGTCGCGATGTCGCGCGTGCCTTACCTGCCGTCGCTCCAGAAAATCGCGAACGCCGACCACATTGAGGGCAACCCGCGCTCGCCGTATCACGAGGACTTCGCGCTCACGCGCATCGAGAAGGCGCTCGCGGAACAGCGCGAGATGCGGAGCGCGTTGCCCTTGCTCCCGCGCCAGGAACGCGCCGAGTCCATGCTCTACGCGGCGCAGGTGAACTCGAAGACGATGGCGCGCGTCACGCCGCACATCCCGAGCAGCGTGCCGAAGGAGCGGCTCGCGCAGCAGGCGGAGATTGCGCTGGCATCGTTCAAGGCTGGCGTGCGCGTCTCGGCGAACTTGAGCATCGGCCAGTTCGACAGTCACGCGAACAACGACGTGGAC
>CAIPBN010000498.1 GCA_903863315.1 uncultured Verrucomicrobiota bacterium
CTGCGCCACATCAAGCGCCCCGGCAGCGACACGCTGGACTTCAAGGACGACGAGCATGTGCTCACCGTCTGGAACGGCCAGTATCTCTACCCGTGGCACGCGCGCTCGAACGTCTCGCCGCTCGACGCCAAGCGCGACACGGTGGGCTACTTCACCTTCCACCAAGGCAAGTGGTATCTCGTAAACCAAAGCAACGCCGACATGCTGCTGGTGGACCAGCCGGACTACCTGCGCAACGGCCACGCGGTGGAAATCACGCCCGGTCTGCGCGTGCTGCTGTCGATGGAGGACGGCGGGCGGCTGGCGGTGTTTGATTTCCTCAGCGACTAAGCCGGCCCTGACGCAGGGATTCGTCAGATTCCGGTCACGGAGATCACATTCGGAGCCGAATAGACCGGGCTGCCCTTCGGCGGAGTGAACCGCGCCTGCACCGTCACGCGGCTTTGGCGCAACGGTGTGCCCTCCCAGCCGAGCACAAACTGATAGCCCACGCCCAGCGCGCTGACAGCCTTTTGTGAACCGAGCGCGGCGGCGGGAAAATCCCAGACCCGGACCGGCTTCATGGTGCGGAGTTCGGCATCCGCAAGCGCCCCGTCAAAGAGCAGAATCGCCAGGGTGCCGCTGCCAATGGTCAGGCCTTTGGCCCGCTGCCGGCTGCTGGCGAAAACCCGGACCGCAACGGCGTCGGGCACTCCCGAGCGGCCGCTTTTGACGGCCATGGGCACACCCAAAACGTGTAATTCCTCAATGCCATCGGCACCGCCACTGCCTCCCCAAGACGCTCCCCCACCGCCCGAGGACGAGGCGCAGGCAGCGAGCAAACTCAAGACGAACCCCAGCCCCAGCAGCCAAACGAACCGTGCTGGCGGCCAAGCACGACCCACCCCGTGCGGCCCCGGCGCGTTCGTGGCGGCGGCGTGGTTCATGGAGGCAGCTTCACCACTGCTGGAGGTCAACACATTCATGACTTGGCCGGTGGTTGGATCAGGAGCCCGTGGTCTTGCGGCCCGGTCCGGTGGCTGGCGGCACTGCCGGTGCGGGGAAGATGGGATCCAGCAAGGGCTTGTTGAACTCGTTGCGCTTCAACTCCTCGTTGATCCGTGAGCGTTCCAACTGCAGGCGCGTGGGCTCGCTCGGATCCGTCAGCGGCACGACTCCCTGGCTGCTGGCCATGATCGTTGGCGTGAGGAAGATGAGCAGCTCGCGCTTCTCCTTGGTGATCTTGGTGCTGCGGAAGGCCGCGCCGAGATAGGGAATGTCGCCGAAGAACGGGAGCTTCTTCACTCGCTTGTCCTCCTGCGTGCCGATAAGGCCGCCGATGATGATGGTCTGCCCGTTCTGCACGCTCACCGTGGTGTTCGCGCGGCGCTGGTTGATAATCGGAACGGTGGCGGATTTGTTGATCTCCACGGACGAGCTGCTGATGGCGGAATTGGTGGTGCCCAGCTCGAGCTTCACAAAACCATCGGGGCTGATCTTGGGCGTGACCGTCAGGTTCACCCCGATGTCCTCGTAGCGGAAGGAGTTGATTGTGTCGCCCTGCACCGTCACCCGGCTGTCGGTGATCAGCGGCACCCGCTGGCCGACGTTGATCGTGGCAGGCTTGTTGTCGGCCGTGACGATCTGCGGACGGCTGAGCACCTCGACCTTGCCGTCGTCGTTGAGGGCGCGCAGGAGGAAGTTAAAATCCCCGCCCGTGACCGCCGCCGAGTAGCCTCCGAAATTTTTCAGCGCGCTGGCCATGCCGAGATCCCCGCCCAAGGAGTAAGGGGTGCCATTGTTGAAGTTGCCCCTGTGCGACCACTCCAGCCCCAGATCGTGGCCGGCCGTCAGGGAAACTTCCGCGAGCAGCACCTGAATCATCACCTGCGGCTGCGACTTGTCCAATTCGGCGATAAGCTGCTGGATTTGCAGGAAGTAACGCGGGCTGGCGGACAGCAGCAGCGTGTTGCTGTTGGTCTCGCCGACCACGGCCACCTCGCGCTCCAGCATCTGCTGCGCGGCCCCGACGGCGTCCGCGCCCAGCGACTGCGTCACCCGGAGGCGCTCCTGATCCAGAAAGGTTCGGACCGCAAGAGCCACATCCCCGGCCTGCGTGTTCTTGAGCCGGACGATCTCCGTCCGCCGGTCGTTGGCGGTGCTGGAGTCCAGCGAGTCGATGATCTGCTCGACCATCGTGACGTAATGATCCGTGCCGCCCACCAAGAGGCTGTTCGTGCGCGGGTCCACGGTCACGGTGAGCGCGGACTGCTCCGCCGTGCCGAGTGTGGCGCTGGCGGCATCGTTCGTGCCGCCGGGGCGGACGAGCGTGTATTGAATGGTGCGCTGGCTCGCGGTCGTCGCGGTCGCCGTCATGCGGAACATCGAGGTGAGAATGTCAGCCATCTGGCGGGCGGAGGCGTTCTTGAGCGCGAAGACCTTGATCTTCGCCTCCTGCGGCGAGCTGGCGTCGAGGCGCATGATGATCTGCTCGAGCAGGCCCATGTAATCCACGGGGCCGCTGACGATGAGGGAGTTCATGCGCGGGTCGGGCGTGATCAACACGGACTCCTTCAAGGCCGCCGTGATCAGGTCGCGGCCGGCCTCGGTGCGCGTGATGAACTGGAGCACCGACTGCGCGTTGGGGTTCTGCTGGTCGGTGAGCGGCGCGGGCTTGGTGTTCAACGCGGTGTTCAGGATGGTCGAAAGCGTCTCGGCCCGCGCGTTCTTAAGCGGGAAGACCTTGATCTCCGCCACGCGCGCGACCTGCTCGGTGTCGAGGCGCTTCACCAGCTCGGCGATGCGTTTGGCATCGATCTCACCGCAGGAGACGACCAGCGCGTTGATGCGCTCGTCGGCGGTGATCTGCACCGGCATCTGCTGCCCGGGCAACGCCGCCGTGCCCGTCGGGCCGTCGCGGAAGAGGCCCTGCACCGTGAGCGCCACCTTGCGCACGTCCGCCTTCGCCAGCGGGAACACGTGAATCGCCAGCCCGTTCTCCGCCGGCTCGGTGTCAAGCTGCTTGATGAGGCCCTCGACCGTGCCCAAGTCCTCGACATTCGCGCCCACGAGCAAGGCGTTCACCCACGCGTCGGCGATGATGGTGATCGGGTCGTTTGGCTCGCCCCGCACGCGCGGCGGACGGTTGGCGAAGATGGGCTGCAAGGTGGTCTGTAGTTTCGCGGCCGTGGCCTTCTTCAGCGAGAAGACCCGGAAGTTCAACTTGCTGAACGTCCCCTCGCCGTCGAGCTGCGGCAGGATGCGCTCGACGAAGGCGAAAGCCTCCTTGCCACCGGTCACGAGGATGGTGTTGACGCGATCATCGGCGATGACGGTCGCCTTCACGCGTCGCTGGTTCGCGTTCACGGTCAACGCGTCCGCCGCTTCTTTCGCGGTGAAAAACTGCGTCAGCGTCGTCGCGAGCGAGCTGGCGCGCGCGTGCTTGAGCGCAAAGAGCCGCACGTCACCGGCGAGGGCCTGCTCCTGCGTGTCCACGCGTTTGATGACCTCGCGCACGACCGCCATCGTCTCCGGGCTGGCGCTGACGAAGAGGGAATTACTGCGCGGGTCCACGCTCACGGCGAGCTTGTCGGCGGTCGCCGCCGCCGGGGCACCACGCAACTGGCCGGGCCGGTAAAGCCCCTGCTGCACGAGCGAACTCAGCATCGCACCGACGCGCGCGGCATCGGCGAATTGCAGCGTGAACACCTCCAGCACGCCGCCCGCGATGACGGGCTCGGCGTCGAGTTTCTTGAGCAAGTCCTGAATCAACTCCAGGTTCTCCTTGCTGGCGGAAACAACGAGCGAGTTGTTCAGCGCGTCCGGCTCCAGCTTGATTTGCGTGCTGGGCAGCGGCGGTTGCCCCGGGAGCGACTGCGCGGTGCGCCGCGCGGCGAAGATGCTTTCAATCATCGCGCCCACACGCGCGGCGTCGTTGTGCTTGAGCGGCAGGACGGTGAGCTGGAGCGACGGGTTGTCCATGCGCGTGTCGAGCTTTTGGAGCAGCTCGTCAATAGTGCGGTTGTCCTCCTGGTTCGCCGTGATGAGCAGGCTGTTGCTGCGCGGGTCGGGCAGGATGACCGGCTTGTTGCGCTGGATGTCGGTCGTGCGCGCGGCGGCGTAGCGCTGCTCGAAGAGCGTGGTCAGCGTCACGCCGACCAGCCGCGCGTCGGCAAACTGAAGCGGAATCAATCGGATGCGCCCGCTCAAGGCCGTGCCCGCCGTGTCGAGCTGCTTCGCCAGCGCCTCGACCATCTCGAAGCTGTCGCGCCCGCCGCCCACCAGCAGCGCGTTGCTGCGCGAGTCGGCGAGGATGATGACCTTGAGCGCATCGGACTGGCCCTTGTTCAGCGTCACGCGCTGGGTGAGCCGGGCGTCCATGAGCTTCTGCAACGTTCCGGCCACGACGCTCGCGTCCGCGTGCTCCAGCGGGAGGATGCGGATGTCGCGCAAATCGAAGGGAAGCTTCTGGTCGAGCTGCTTCAGCAGGCCCTCGATGATGGCGAAGCTCTTCGCGTTGCCCGCGACGATGAGCGCGCCGGTGCGCTCGTCGAGCGTGATGACGGGCTTGTCCTCGTTGCGGACGTTGCCGGCCCGCTGGCCGGCGTAGAGGTCGGCCAGGATCTTCTGCACCGCCGCCGGCTCCGCATGCGTGAGCGGGAAGATGCGCACGGTGTCCAGACCGGACGCGGACGGGATGTCGAGCTGCTCAATCACATCGGCGATGAGCGGCACCATGTCGCTGCGGGCGGCGATGATGAGGATGTTCGAGAGGTCATCGGCCTGAATCGTCAGCGCGGCGCGGGCCTTCGCGTTCTCGCTGGTGCGCGGCGGGGCTGCGGCGTCCTTGAGCGTGCGGAGGCGCGTGACCTGGGTCTTCAGCCCCTCGGTGCCCGGCACCGGCGCACCCTCGGCGAAGACGGATTGCAGCACCGGCACGAGCCGCGTGGCAGAGGCGTGCTTGAGGCGGAACAACTTCACCTCGGTTACGGGATGGTCGAGCTGTTTGTCCAAGTCCTCGATGAGCTTCGAGGCCAGCTCGATGGATTCCGTCTGGCCGCTGAGAATCAAGGTGTTCGAACGCGCGTCCAGCCCGATGCCGACGGGATTGACGAGCGCCTTGCCGGTCAGGCCCTCGGGCTGCGCGCCCGGACCGCCGGGACCGGTGGCGAGCGTGCGGCCCTGCGTGAAGATGCTCTGCACCGTGGTCATGACAGAGGCGGCGTCGGCGTGCTGGAGCTTGATGATGCGGACGTTTACCCCCTCGACGAGCTGCGGCGTGTCGAGCAGCTCCACGACGGCGGCAAGCGCCTTCAGGTTGTCCGGCGTCGAAGTGAGCACCAAGCGGTTGCCGCCGCCGGCGCCGTCGGCGGAGATCTTGATCGGCTTGGCCAGATCCAAAACGACCGCCTCCCCATTGTCACCCAGCACACGGAGGCGACGAATCTGCTCCACCAGTTCGCGGGCCTCCCCAGTCTGCGCTCCGAGTGGACCCGGGCGGATCATGTTCTGCAACACCAGCGCGAGCGCTGCGGCATTGGCCTTTTTCAAGGCGAAGACCATCACCTCGGCCTCGACATGGGGCGCGGGCTTGTCGAGCGACTGGATCATCTTCTCCACCTGGAGGATCACCGCCTCGCGGGCGACGACCAGCAGACCGCGCGAGCGCGGATCGATGGCGACGGTGAGCGGCTCGCCGGGGCGGATGAGGTTGAGCTGCGTGACCATCTGCTGCACGAGCGGGAGGACCTTCTCGGGCGGAGCGTTGGTCAGCGGCACGCTGCGGAAGTCGAGCTGGGCGGCCTGGCCCGAGCCATCAAGCTGCTTGATGAGCGACTCCATCAGCGCGAAGTCAGTGGGACGCGCGCGGACGACAACGCTGCGCGTGCGCTGCTCGGCAACCACGGTGATACGTGGTGGCTGCTCGACCGTGCGCACCGGCTCGCCGGGACGCTGCGGCGTGACCGTGACGGGCGGCATGCGGAGCAGTTCGTTGAGCGTGCGCGCGACGACGACAGGATCGGCGTCCTTGAGCGGGAAGAGGCGGAACTCGGCTTCGTTGCTGTAGAAGTTCAGCGAGAGGTCGCCGATGATGCGCTCGACATGATCCAGCTCGGACGCGGGACCGGACAAGAGCAGCGAGTTCGCGTTCTTGTCCACGGCGATGACCACTTCCGGAATCGCGTTCGTGTCCGTAGACGCGGCCTGTGCCTGAGCGGCGGGCGGATTGGCCGGCGCGTTGGTGGCGGGACTGGCGGCCGGGGCGTTGGTCAAGGCAGCCCTGATCGGGTCCAGCTTCTCGACCACGCGCACGGTGCCGCGCGACATCTGCGGGTAAATGCTTTGCAGCATCTTCGCCATCTGCTCGGCCACCACCCTTTCCAGCGGGCGGAGGCGGACCTGGATGCTGTTGTCCTTGCTCTGCTCGTCGAGCCGCCCGACGAGGTCCTGGATTTGCGCGAGGTCGCCGCGCTTGGCGATGACGGTGAGGGAATTGTTCATCACGTCCGCCTCGATGACGGGCTGCTCGCCCTTGGGCCGGTCGGTGAAGAGCAGCTCCAGCTTGTTGGCCACATCGAAGGCCTTGGCCTTCTTCAGCCAGACAAACTGCACATCGCGATCGGACCGCTCGGGGGCCTTGTCGAGGCTGGGAAGCACTTTCTCGACAACGCGGAAGTGGGCGGGCGTGCCGGAGATGATGAGCGAGTTGGCGCGCACGTCCACGGCGACGTTGATGGCGGCGGCACGGGCGCGGGTCCGCGAGACACCTTGCAGAAGCTGCTCGATGATGGCGGAGACTTCCTTCGCCGCACCGTTCTCCAGCTTGTAGATGCGGATCTCGATGTCATCACCCTTCATCTCCACATCGAGGGCCTGGATGATTTTCAGGACATCCTCCACCTCGGGATTCGGGCCGTTGATGAGCAAGGTATTCGCGCCGGAGACGGGTGTGACGGTCGTGCGCGGGAGCTTGCCCTTGCCGAGCTTAGCGGCGAACGAACTCGTCACCGCAGTGGCGACCTCCTCGGCCTTGCCCTTGGAGAGATGCACGGCGTGGAAGGTGGTCTTCTCGCCGGCCGGTTCGGCGTCCATCACTCGCACAAGCTGCTCGATTTGTTCGAGCTGAAGGCGGTTGGCGTCCACGACGAGCGTGTTGTCGTCGCCACCCACGCTGATGAGCATGCGGTCCTCGCGATCCACGGTGCCGGTCTGGCGGGGGAAGAGCTTGGTGAGCATCGTCGAGATGGCGAGGGCGGAGTTACGCTGCAACTGGAAGATGCGCACCTCGCGGCCCAGCGCGGAGCCGGCCTTGTCCATCACGTCGGCGGTCTCCTGCATCAGCGCGAGCTGCTGGTCGTTGCCGACAAAGATAAGCTGGTTGCCGGGAATGTCCTCGATGATGAGCGCGCCGATGGTGCCCACGTCCGGCAGGCTGCGCGCGCGCTCCTCGAAGACCTGGCGAATCTTCGGCGCGGTCTCCGTGGCGCGCCGGCCCTTCAACGAAAAGACCTTCATGTGCCGCACCAGGTTCGTGCCGGGGCTGGCCTCGAACTGGTCAATGAGCACTGCGGCGGACTGGATGTCCTTCGGCTCGCCGGTGACGATGAGGCTGCGGTTCTTCGCGTCCACCACGACGCTCACGCGCTTGATGGTGCGGCCGGCGAAATCGAACTTCACCAGCGCGTTCGTGAGAATCTCCGTGACGGCGACAGGGTCGGCGGTCTTGAGCTTGAAGATGCGCGAGCTGCCGCCCTGCGCGCCCGTGCGGTTGAACTCCTTCACCAGCCCCTCTACGACCGCCAGCTCGTTCGTCGCGCCGGTCACGACGATGCGGTTCGAGTTTGTCTCCGCGAGAATCATCGTGCTCTGCGCCGTCGCGCCGGGCCGCAGGCGGGCCTGCTCGGTGTAAAGCGTCTTGAGCGTGGCCGCCACACCGATGGCATCGCCGCTGGTGAGGTCGAAGAAGCGCGTCTCCCGCACCTCGGTGCCAGCCGGGCCGCGCACTTGGGCGAGGATGGCCTCAATCTCGACGAGGTGGTTCGTGCGCGCGGTGACGATGACGCGACCATTGCGCGTGTCCGGCAGGAACGTCGCGTCGGCGGGGTCAGAGAGCGGACGCGTGCGCCAGCGCTCCTCGTAAAGCGAGCGCACGAGTGGCAGCAGGCGCGTGACTTCGTCGGCGGGGCCGAGGTCAAACGACTTCGTCGAGCGCTCGGCGGGCGCTGGCTGGAGCTTCTGCAGGTCGTCGAGAATCTTGCTGAACAGCTTCAACTGCGCGTCGTTGCCCGCGAGGATGAGCTGGCTGCCGGTCGCGTCGTCCATCACGAGCAGCTCGGCGACGGTCAGCTCGGGCTGCGTCCTCACCTGATCGTCGTAGAGCTTGCGCGCCTGGGAGAGCAGCGTGTTCGGCGTCGCGGAGCTGAGCTGGACGGTCTGGATTTTCCGCGCCGGCTGCTCGCCGAGCGACTGATCGAGCTGCTCGATGATGGCGGGCACGGCGGCCAGCTCCTTCGCGTCCCCGGTCACGATCAGCGTGCGGGTCTTCGCGTCCACGGAAACACTCACGCGCTTCTGCGCCCGACCGGCGGCGTCGAACCGCACGAGCGCCGTCGTGAGCACCTCAGCAACCTTCGCGGGATCGGCGGACTTGATCTTGAAGACGCGCGCGGTCGCGCTTTGGCCAGCGGTAGTGTCCAGCTTCTTCACCAGCTCGGCGACAGCCTCCAGCTCCACCGTGTCACCAATGGCAATGAGCCGGTTTGCACTGGTGTCCGCCATGATGAGCGTGTCGGGCGTCTGCGCGCCGAAACGGGCCTTGGCCGACTCGGTGTAAAGCAGCTTCACCGTCGCGGCCAGCTCGGTGGCGCTCGCGGTGGTGAGGTCGAAGAGCCGTGTCTCGCGCGCCTGCGGCTTGGCCTTGGCCGTGCCGAGCTTTTGCAAGATGGCTTCAATCTCCTTCACGTGCTCGGGCCTGCCCGTGACGATGACCCGCCCGCCCTGCGGGTCGGCGACGATCTGCGCGTCCGCCGGGTCGGTCTCAGGGCGGTCCTTCCATTGCTCAGTGTAAAGTTTCTGCACGATGGGCAGCAACCGCGCCACATCGTTGGCCGTGCCGACTTCAATCATCCGTGTCTCGCGCGGGGTCGCGGCGGTCGCCGCTGGCTGGAGGCGGGCGAAGATGTCTTCGATGGCCTTCAACTGGTCCGCACGCGCGCTGACGATGATGCGGCCGGAAACGCCGTCACTGACCATCTGCGCATCCGCCGCGCCGAGCTGCGGGTTGGCGGCGAACTGGTCCTTGTAGAGCTGGAGCGCGAGCGCCATCACGCGGCGCGCCTCGGCCAGCTTGCCGAGGTCGATGACCTTCGTCTCACGCGCGGCGGGCTGGCCGCCAGCAAGCGTGTCGGCAATCTGCTGAATGCCCTCCGCCTGCTGCTTGGTGCCAAAAACCGTCAGCCGCGTGCCGCTCGGGTCCGCGTAAATGGCCGCGGGCTTCTGCGCCTTGCCGGCGGACTGCTCGGAGTAAATCGCCGTGACCTTGGGCAGCAGCTCGGTGGCGGAGGCATTCTTCACCGCGACAGAATGCAGCTCACGCTGAAGCTCGTCCGGCTTGCTGTCGAGCGAAGCGACGAGCGCCTCGATTTGCACCAGCATCAGCTCCGGCGCGAGCACGATGAGCCGCTTGCCGTTGGGCGTGATGCTCACGACGTTCGTCACCGCGCGCCCGCCGCTCTGCGCCACGAAAACCTTTGTCGCCAACGCGGCCAAAGCGTCAGCGTCGCCGCGGACGTCGATGAGCTTCATGCTCTTCGGCTTGTCCAAGTTCGAGGGGTCAATGCCCTCGTTGTCGAGACGCTGGATGATGGTCTCCGCGTCCTTCAAGTCCGCGCGCGTGCCCGCCACCACGATGCTGTTCGACTCGCGGTCGGCCGAGACGGTGATGCGGCGGATGGGCTGGTTACGCGCGTCGAACTTCACCATCGCATTCGAGACCACGCCGACAATTTTCGACGCGTCGGCGGTGTTCAGCTTGAAGACCCGCGCGCCGCCCGCGCCCTCGGGAGCCTGGTCGAGCTGCTCGACGATGGTGCTGACGGCCAGCAACTCGTTCCGTGGACCGCTGAGGATGAGCCGGTTCGCGGCGGCGTCGGCGATGATTTTGACCGACGGGGTGAACTGAGGCCCGCGTTGGCTCTTGAGCAGCTCGTTCACGAGCGGGGTGGCCAGCGCAGCAATCGCCGCCGCGTCGCCCTGCTTCAACTCCATCACCCGCATCTCACGCGGTTGCGCCTCGTCCGTCGTGTCGAGCTGCTGGATGACCTTAGATGCGGCTTCGACCGCGTCCGGCTCGCCGCTGAGGACAAGGCTGTTGCTGCGCGCGTCCACGAGCACCTTCACGGTCTGGGCCTGCGCGTTGAGGCTCTTCTCGACCAGCCCGGAAATCTCGGCAGCGAGCGCGGCCTTGAGGCGAATGACCCGCGTCTCTTCACGCGCCGGCTTTTTACCGACCGGGTCAAGCTGCTGGATGATGGCCTCGACACGGGTGATTTCCGCGTCCGCGCCGCTGACCATGATGCGGTTGTTCTTCGGATCGGCGAGCAGCGTGGCCGCGCCGCCGGGCGGCTCGTTCTGTCCCTTGAGCTGCTCTTGATATAGCTGCGTGACCAGCGGCGTCAGCTCGGTCGCGGAGCGCGAATTTAGATCCACGGAACGGAACTGGCGGGCCAGATTCACCGTCGTGGCGGTGTCGAGCTGCGTCACGAGCTCGCGCACGCGGGTCAAATCCTTCGCCGTGGCCAGCACGATGATTTGCTTGCCGCTCGCGTCGGGAATGAGTTTGGGCTCCATCTGCGGGTCCGTGCCGGGGCCGCCCATCTGTGCGAGGAGCTGCGTGGCCAGCGTGATGATCTCGGTCGGGGCCTTGGCGCGAACCGGCAGCACGACCATCTCGCGGCGCTGCGTGGCCGGGGCGAGATCCACCACCTTCACGAGCTGCTCAATCTCCGCAAGCTGCTCCGGTGTGGCGGTGACGAGCATCCGGTTGTTGGCGTTGTCCGCCACGACGGACGGCTTGGGCTGGCCCTCGAAGCGGCGGTCGGCCATGCGGTCGGCAAGCAGCTTCTCGAAGCCGGCAAACACGCTTTCCATCCGCGTGTTCTTGAGCGCGATGATTTGCAACTGGCGGTTCAGCACCACGCCGTTCTTGCCGCGCAGTTGCTTGACCAGCTCCTCGATGCGCAGCAGGTGCGGCTCGCTGGCGGTGACGATGAGGCGGCCGTTGTCGTCGCTCATCAGCTTGGCGTGCGCACCGGAGTCCAACGCGCCCGCGCCGCTCATCTGGTTGCGGTAAAGCTCCTCGACCAGCGGCAGCAGGCGTTTGGCATCCGCCGCGGTGCCGACCTCGATGAACCGCGTCTGCAGCGGCTGCGGCTGCGAGGTGCCGGTCTCCAACTGCGTGAGAATCTCGCTCGCCGTCTGGAGATCGCCCGGCGAGCCGGTGATGACGACGCTCTTGCTGGCGGCGTCGAACGTGACGCTCGCGGTGGTGCTGCCACCGCGCGCACCGGGATCGCGGCGGGTCAGGGCCTGGGTGAGGATTTGCGCGAAGTCCTTCGGCTCGGTCGCGCGCGGGCGGAAGACCTTGGTGAGCAGAATGGTTTGCGGCCGGAGGGGGAGATTCCCGAAGTTGTTGGTGTTGCCGCTCGTGCCCTTGTCCACCCGGCTGACGAGCAGGTCAATCTGCTCCAACTGGGCCGCGACGGGTGACGCGACGATGAGGCGGTTGTCCTTGGTATCAGCGATGACGCGGGCCTTGGTGGCGGCGGCGGAACCGGTTTCCTTCGGCTCGGCGACGCCGGGGATGGCCTGGCGGATGATGGCGGCGAGCTCCTCGGCCTTGGTGCTTTGCAACTGATAGATGCGCACGTCGCCCGCGGGCCCCTCACGCTGCTCGAACTTGCTGATCAGCTCCTCCGCCAACGCAATGCGCTCGCGCGGGCCAAAGAGAACCATGGTGCGCGAGGCGTCGTCATAGACGGCAGTGATGTATTCGTTCGGGTCGGGCGGCAAGGTTTGCAGGGACTTGGTCGTCGGGTTGAACTCGGTTCGCTTGGGCGCGGTGGCGACACCAAAGGTGCGGTTGAGCAAATCCGCGACAATGGCACCCGAGGTGTTTTGCAGGGCGTAGGTCTTCATCTGCCGCTCGGCCGGCGCTTCCACGTCAATCGTCGCCAGCAGCGTCTTGATGCGCTGGATGTTCGCCAGCCGGTCCGTGATGATGATGCCGCGCCCGCGCGGGAGCACGGCCATGGAGCCGGCGGTGGAGAGCATCGCGGTGAGGGACTCGGTGATTTCCTTGGAGTCCACGTTCTTGGAATCAAGGACGGCGGTAACGACCTCGCCGGGGCGCACATCCCCGGCGGGGGCGGTGCCACGCAACAGCCGCAGCGGCATGGAGGGCAGCTCCTTGAACGGCACGAGCTGGAGATAGTTGGCGTTCTCGACAAGCATCACACCCTTCATCGCGAGGATGACGTTCAGCGTGTCGAGCGCCTCGGAGTAGTTGTAGGCGTTCGCGTCGTTGTAGGTGAGCGTGCCCTCAACCTTGGGACCGGCGAGCAGCGGTTTGCCAGCCATCTGCGCGAACCGCTCGATCACATCCACGTAGGGGATGCCGTCGAACTGGAAGCGGATGTTGCGCGCGGACGCGGCTGCGCCAGCCGGGGCGGCGGGGGCGGCAGTGCCCGGCGAGATGGTGACGGACTTCGCGGGGGCGTTCGTGGCGGGGGCGGCGGGGGCCGGGGCCTTCGGCGCGTCCTGCGCCGCGAGGGTGAACGCGCCACCGGCAAGCGCCAGGGCGAGGAGCGTTGGTTTCGTTCGGTTCATAAAAAAGGAAAGGGAGTTACGGCGTGGTGCGCGGGGCTTCAACGACAGGCTTTGCCAACTCCGGCGGGAGTTGCGCCACTTCCAGTTTCCGCAGGTCCGCCAAGGTCTGGCCACGTTCAACGGCGAAGAACTCATCCTTCACCCGCACGATGACGCGGCTGAAGGATTGCAGACCGCTCGCGCCGGGGAGCGGCATCGCGCGGTAGTCCACCAACGCGATGATGCCGCCGGCCAGCGCATCGCCGGGCTTGTAGCGGACGGTCTTCTGGCTCGTCAGGTCGCGCACGTGGATCTCCGGCTGCCCCTGCCACTCGGAGAGCGACACGACGCGGAAGGTCTCCGGGCCGGGCGGCGCGGCGGGCGTGGCCGGTGTGCTCGTCGGGGAACCAGGCGCATTGCGCCCGGACGGCACGGGCGGAGGCGGCGGACGCTTGATGTAGGGGCGCAAAATGTCGCGGCTGACAATGGTGTCCAAGGCGCGCCGCTCCGGCGCATCCAGCTCCACCTTGGCCAGCAGCGGCTCGCGCTGGATGTCGAACATGGATTCCAGCACCAGGGTCAGACAGCGGAACTGCACGCGCACCACGCCGGGCGTCTCGCCACCGGAAACCACCAGATTCTCGAGCCGGAGGAGGTAGGGGGATTGTTCAAGCAGGAAGAGCAGGTTCACGACCCCCGCCAGCGCGCCTTCGCCCTGCACGTTCCACCCTATTTCACTCGCGCCCCGCATCTTGCGCGGGCCGACGGGCAGGCGGGTGAAGTTCACTTCCTTCAAGCCGGCGCGGAGGATCTGTTTGGTCAGCATCTCGCCGGAGCGCGCGCTGGCCTCGTCCACGGTGTCGGCAAAAGTGAGCTTGGCGAGGCTCTTCAGGCGATCCTCGGAGGCGAAGTAGTTGCGCCGCTCCGTGTTGACCTTTTCGAGCCGCTCGCGGGCCGCGACGATCCGCTTGTCCAGCTCGGTGAGCGGCTTGGTGATGAACGCGCGCAGACCCAACGCACCACCGAAGAGGCACGCAGTCCCAAGCACCAGCCCGGCCAGGATTTTCTCGCGTTGGTTCATCCGCCTCCTTTCCGGCGTTGCTGCGTCTCCAGCGAGGCGTCATCTGCGGGGCGTTCCGGCGGGGTCACCTTGGAGAGGTCAATCTTCAGCTTTGGCGACACCACGAGTTCCACGGTGGAGAGAAATTCGTAACCCGTGCGATCGGACCCCGGCGTGATTGCCAGCGGCTTGACCTCGTAGCCGGCGGCGCGCAGTTGCTTCTCCAGCTTGGCAAGGACGGCCCCGCTCTTGGCGCGCACCGCGAGACGGATTATGCCCTGCCCGCTCACGGACAACGAGGTGAGGAACACCTCTTCACTGCGAGGCAGCACGGCGGTGAGGTAGGCGTAATGCAGCAGCCAGTCGCGCTCGCCCTTCACCCACTCGTTCACCACCCCGGCCTGGTTGATCATCTGGCGGTAGATGGGGCGCTTTTTCTCGGCGGCGGCGACCTCGAGGTTCACCGCGTCCAGCACCACCTGCCGTTTGCCCACCAACCAGGCGCGCACGCCAGCGACGGCAAGGAACAGCCCGGTGGCCACCGCCAAGCCAGCCAGAATCTTGATGCGCCGCAAGTCACGCGGCACGGCGGGCCGCTTGGGACTGAGAAAGTCAAAGGGCAGCCCGTCCGCATCCGCATAGCCCAGTGCCAGACCAATGCCAGCCACCGCGCCGACGGCTCCAACGCGGCAGTCCTCAGGCAGGGCCAGCGGCGTCATGTCGAGCAGCGCCACCGGCGCGGCCGTCCGGGGAGTGAGCGCGGCGACCACCGCCGCCTCGTAACCAGTGGAGCCGGCCACCAGCACCTTGGCCACCGGAGCCGCGGCCCCCAGTCCGCTGTAGCCGTGCAGGCTGCGAACGACTTCAATGGTGGCCGCGTTGATGAAGCCCTCCGCCGTGACGGGCGGGGCGGCCGGGCTGGCTTCCGCCACCGGTTTGACCGTGGCTCCACGACTGAACGGCGCGGCCTGCTCGGCCACGATGTCAATGCTCACCTCGTCGTGCCGCAGGGAAACCAGCGCATAAGTCTGCGCGGCGGCCGTGACCTGACACGCCTCGACACAACGGATGCTGGCCGTGGGCAGCAGGCCCAGCGCGACGAGTTTCAGCCCGGCGGCTTCCGCGGCGCGCTGATAGAATTCCACGACCTGCCGCCGCGCCACGGCAACCAGGACCTCCAGCTTGGGGGGCGGCGGTGTGGGTGCCGCATCGGGCGCAGCCGGTTTGGCGGCCGCATCGGGCTTCGCGGCCGGCGGGGAAACCTGCCGGTAGATTTTGAAGTCCACCACGGCTTCCGCCAGGCGGAACGGGAGATCCTTGGCCACTTGCAAATGGACCATGGAGGCCAGCTCGTTCACGTCCGCCACCACGGGCAGCAGCAATGTCTTGAGCACGACCTGCGCGCGCGGGATGCCCATGACGACCGGCCCGGGCTTGAGCTTGAGCTGGTCGAGCGCCTTCGCGATGGCCGCCCCGAGCACGGCGGCGTCGGCGCGATCGGCGTCGGCCGGAAGATTGAGCGGCGTGACGGCCACGCGGCTGGCGGCCGGGCGACCATCGCGCGTCACGGTCTGCACCACGCGCAGGGAACGGCCATCCACGTCAATGGCGGTGGCCTGCGCCGGCTGGCGCGGACGGCGGTCGCGCGACAGCTTCTTCAACGAGAAGGCGGGCAAGGCATCGCGATCAGCCACGGCGGACCTCCTTTGCCTTTCGGCTGGCCGAGGGAGCAGCTCCCCCCGTTGCCTCGCCGCCCAGCGGGAACGGCAGCCCGCGCCGGGTCGCATCGCGCAGATAAGTCACCCGGCGCGCACCGCCAGCCACGTCAATGGCGGCTTCGAGCACGCGGTAGCGGCCCGAGGGCAGCCCGAAGCCGATCACTTGAAACGTGAACTGGGAACTGCGCGCGGTGAGATACGGGGCCAGGGCCTTGAACTTGGCCGCGTCCACCACGCCTTCCTGATACAGCCAGGCGATGCTGGTGCGTCGTTCCGGGCTGATGCCGCGCCGGGCCGACACGATGGACTCGGCCAGCGATTCCTCCATGCCCGGCAACGTCGCCAGCACGGCGGCAGACGCGGTGTTCACATTGATCAACCCGTCGGTCACCTCGTCGTCGGAGGCGGTGAAGTGATTCAGCACGAGGTCGAGCTCGGCCTTGCCGACACCGGAGGCGACCTCCACCGGCGCTCCCTTGCCATCCATCACTGTCAGTTGGGCCTCCAGCAATTCAGCCGCGTGCGCGAGGAAGAGCCCGTTCGTCTGCAACACAGTGATGAAGTTCGTCAGCGTGGCCGGCAGCTCCAGCGCTGGAAACGGCGCCGCCGGGTCGTTGAAGTTCATGCGCGGCTCGCCGTCGTCGTTCACGTTCAGGTCGTAAGAGGCGATGGTGAGAAACTGGCGCAGGCCGCGTTCCCCGCGGGTCTCCCCGCCACCGGTGGCGGACTCATTCGTGCCCGAGCCCCGTGAGGCGGCGCTGCCATGCACCAGCGCGGACGTGAAGCCGCGGACCAGCAGCAGTTCATCGAGCGAGGCCAGCGGACCGTTGCGGATGGCGTAGGGGCGCGGCAAGGCGGTGTAGTATTCCTGTTCCGCGCCCTCGGGCTGGGGCGTGCTGTCGGCGTCTATGAAGTCAATCAAGGCCGCCGCCATCGCCGGCGTGACGCGGGGCAGCTTGCCCAGATCCAGCGCCGTCGAGGCGTTGAGATTCAACTTCGCGGCCTCATCGGCCAGGCCGTGGCGGAACTCGCCCAGCACCTCATCGTCGCCCGGAGAGAAGACCGTGAAGAACCATCGATCCACCCCGTCCTCGAACACCAGCCGATCCTGAAAGGCTGCCGGGTTGTGCTGCCAGTCGATCTGGCCCGGGAGGCTGGTGGAGGCCACCCGCAGCGCCTCCTCCACGCCGCTCATCGCGGCGGCCCAGGCCTGCTCGGTGCCCACGCTCGCGCTCGCCGCAGTGTCCTCGGCCTTGAAGCGGAACAGCAGGCTGATGACGAGCATGGAGAGCAGCATCACGAGCACGAGCACGGCCACCAGGACGAAGGCCCGGGAACGTCGCGTTGTCAGACAGAGCTTCACCGTGTAGGCGCGTTGACCACCAGCGTGGGGTCCGATGGTTTGGGCTGGCCGGCGGGCAGGAAAATCACCCGCTGAAAAATTTCACCGGGATACTGGTCCGGCGGCAGATCCGCCGGCAGCGGTTCAAAACCGAGCGTGACCTCCACGCCGGGCGGGGGCGTGGGGCCGCTCCATCTGTCCACCCACGCCAGCCCGTCCCAGAACCGGAACCGCAGGTGACGCAACGCATCAGTGAGCGGCTCACTGGCGACCGACACCGGCGCGGAGGCGGGCGCAATGGTGCTGGTGGTGGATTCGGCCGGCGCGTTGGTTTCGTCGTTGGTGCTGGCCGGTGCAACTGCGCGGGCAGCGGGGGCGAGCAATTCCAAGGCGGGCTCCTCCGTCCGCACCAGACCGCTGACCGCCAGATTGGTGCCGTCTCCGGAGAACGTGGTGCGGTAGGCGATCCGCTTGAAGTCCGACTGGACGCCCCCGCCCGGCAGCGGCAGCGCCGTGCTGACGAAGCGCAGCGAGTTGGAGTCACCCGTGAAACCGATCCGTTCATGCACCGGGGCCACGCGCAGGTCGGCGGCGAGCCGGTCCATGATCTGGCGCACGGCGGCGAGGCGTTCGGCCTCGTCTATCAGGCTGCCCCGCAGCACGGTGGCCTGCTGGTGGAAGGTCAAGGCAACCACCAGAATCCCGATGGCAATGCTGATGGCCAGCACCACCTCCAGCAAGGTGAACGCAGCCGCGCGAGCGGATCGAATCCGCCGCCGGCCGGTTGGTGGAGGAAGGAGCAGCATCGTCAGAAGGCGGGTGTCGCCGGGTTGCTGATCGGGCGCAAACCAGTGTCTTCGGGCACCCGGATGATTTGCGCGAGCCGCCGGACCAGCGGGAACTCCCGATGGCGGATGATGACCTCCACGCGCAACAACCCGTTGGGCCCGCCGGCTTCCGTCTCCGTGGGTGCCACCAACAGTTCGGCCGTCCACTTCTCAAACGGCTCGGCAAAAGGCTGCTCACCCGCCAGCGCGGGCGAACGCAGGCCCAACTGCACTTCCGCCAGCGCGGTGGCAGCAAGGTTCGCTGCGTGAGTGTTGAGCCGCTGGCGGTCCAGGCTGTCGGCGGAGGCGTTCATCCCGCTGGTGACAATCGCCGCAGCCGTGACAAAGAGGGCGAGGGCGAGAATGACTTCGAGAAGAACCGAGCCGCGCACGCCGCCGGAGAGACGGGACGGCTTGAACGCCAGCGACCGCAGGTCACCAACGTGCGCTGCTGGGCAGACAGGCCTCCACCTCACTGCACAGCCTCCGCGGCGGCCTCCGTGGCCGGGGCGGGAGGCTCAGATTCAGCGGACTCGACCTCGGCGACGATCTGCCGGCGAATGGCACCCGTGATTCCCATCCACCGCAACGTGAGACGGCGGGCATCCTCTTCATCACGCGAGGTCAACAGCACTTCCACCGAGTCTCCAGTGCCATCAGGAAAGAACGTCACAAACGACCCCAACTCAGCCCCCCCTTCGACACCGGACCTGGACAGCGAACCCGGTTCGGCCTCCAAGTCCCCCAATCCAACGCCCAAATCCGCGCCAGCCACCTCCGCCTGGACCTGCTGGATGCTGACGAGGCCGCTGATGCTCTGCACGTAGGTAGCCGCCTCGGGCAAATCCTGAAAAACGCCGGGGGCACCAATCGGATCCGCCTCCCAAGTGACCCGCACCGTGGTGCCGGGAGCCTCCGCCGCCAGCACCTCCGCCGTGTCACCGCTTTCCGCCTCGGGGAACTGGATACGCACCTGCCGGCCCGTGGTCTCGGCATGCGCCCGCGCGAACCGGAACAAAGCCTCCACCTGCCCCGCGCCTTCATTCAGCCGCGCGCCATTGGCCGCCGAAGAGAAGTTAAACACCACCGCACCGACCAGCAGCGCCACCAACGACACCGTCAGCAACAGCTCGACGAGCGTGTAGCCGGTAGCTTTGGATGGATGATGGCAACGGCGCATGATGGGAGCTTAATTGCCGGTGTTTTCCGTGGATCCCCCCGCACCGTGCTTGATGTCGTCGTCCGTGTCCGGCTGGCCGTCGGGACCGACGGAGAAGAGCTTGTAGGGCAGGGCCGAAGCGTTGGCGGCATCACCGTCCCCGCCGGCAGCGACCAATTCATAGCGCAGCTTGTTGCCCCAGGGGTCGTCGAGCGAGGTGCCGGGCTTGAGATAAGGTCCCTGCCATTTCTCGCCCATGCGCTCGTTCTCAAACGTCGGCTTCTTCGTCAGCGCGTCGAGGCCGCCCTCCTGCTCGTTCGGATAGTGGCCGAGGTTGAGGCGATAGGTATCCAGCGCCGTGGCGACCTGCGCCAGCATGAGCTTGGTGGTGTTCTTCTCCGCGCCCTTCTGCTGGGGCAGGACAAACACGACCATCGCCCCGGCGAGCATCAAAATAACCACAATGACCAGCAGGATTTCGATCAGTGTGAATCCCGCCGCGCGACGTGACGTTCGAGTAGATGATAATACGTTTTTCAGCTTCATGATTGGCCTAGTTGGGACACTGGCTGTGCAACCAAGATTCAAATGAAATTCGATAAAGCAGAGTTTTTCTCCAGAGCCCGCCACAAAAGCTGTTCCGCACTCAGCTACTTCGACCCCAGCGCGCTGGCCATGGTGAAAATCGGCAGCAACAGACCCAGCGCCAGAAAGCCGATGCCCGCCGCAACCATGCAGAGAATCAGCGGCTCGATCAGGCGCACCGACTGGTCCACGGAACGGTTCGTGCGGCGCTCCACCGTGTCCGAAATCTGCACCAGCACCTTGTCGAGCTTGTTGGACTCCTCGGCCACGGCGATCATCGCCAAAATCTGGTCCGGGAAGAAGCCGCCCTTGGCCAGCGGCTCGGACAGGCGCTTGCCATCGCGCACGGACTCGGTGCACTCGGCGATGCGCTCCGCCAGGATGGTGGAGCCGGTGGCGTTCTGGGAAATCTTCAGCGCGGTGAGCAGCGGCACGCCGTTGGCAAGCATCGTGCCGAGGATGCGGCAGAAGCGGGTGATGGCGAGCAGCCGCAGTGCCTCCCCGACTACAGGGATTTTCAACTGCCACGCCTCCAGCTTACGCCGCGCGGCCTCAGTCTGGAGGTTCAGCCAGAGGAAGAAGCCCGCGCCCGCGCCACCGATGAGCAGCAGCCACCAGTAACCGCGCACCAGCTTGCTCGCGCCAAACAGAATCTCCGTGGGCAGCGGCTTCTTCGCGGCGGCCAGCAGCGGCTCGAAGCGGGGCACGAAGAACACCAGCGCTCCGACCATCACCAGCGACCCGAGCGCCGTGAGCAAGGCCGGGTAAATCAGCGCGCCCATCACCTTGCTGCGCAGCTCCTCGTAGCGTTCGAGGAAGCCGGACAGATTCCGCAGCACGTCCTCCAGGAACGCCGCGCGCTCGCCGGCCTGAATCATCGCGATGTGCAGCGTAGGAAAGGTCTCAGGATAAGGCCGAAGCGCGTCAGTCAGCGTCTTGCCCTCGGAGACAGCAGCACGGATTTCCTTGAGCAGCTCGCGAATGGCGAGCGAAGGCGTCGAGCGGATGAGCGAGTCCAGCGCGCGCAGCAACGGCACGCCGGAGCCCAGCAGATCCGCGAGCTGGCCGTAGAGCATGCCGAGGTCGCGCGACTTCACCTTGCGCCGCGCGGGCTTCCCGCCGTCCGCCGCCGCGCCACCCGACACGGTGACGGGGAAGAGGCGCTTGTCCTCCAAGGCCCGCATCACCGCCGCCTCGCTCTCAGCCTCGAGCGCGCCGGAGACGCGCTCCCCGGCCTCGGTCATCGCGGTGTAGGTGAACTGGGTCATGAGGCAAGCAACCACGAATGGACACCAAGGAACACGAATGAGGGAAAGGCGGGGGACACGGCGCGCCGGCGCGCGTTTTGGAGTGCGTCGAGTTCTCGCCGCTTTCCGCAGGCGACTTGTCGCCGTCGGAGGCCGGGAAACGCGTTGCGACGAACCTGCAACCCGCTGGCGCGAGCGACGGCTGGCCCTGTGCCAGCGGGAGCACAAAGAACTTTGACGGCGACAAGTCGCCTGC
>CAIPBN010000499.1 GCA_903863315.1 uncultured Verrucomicrobiota bacterium
ACGATCACGTTTGTTCAGCCTGAGTCTGAACACTCTGCTGCCACGACATGCGAAGGCTTTGCGCTCGCCGGTGGACGCGTGACCAACTTCACCTCCGGCCAGGGCCTCGTGCTGATGAAGGAGGTGCTCTACACCATTTCCGGCAAGTGCCTGCCCGCCGTCTTCAACATCGGCGCGCGCGCGCTCACGAGCCATTCGCTCAACGTCCACGCCGGCCACGATGACGTGATGAGCTGCGCCGACTGCGGCTGGGGCATCCTCTTCGGGCGCAACGCGCAGGAGGCGGGTGATCTCACGCTCATCGCACGCCGCGCGGCGGAGAACTGCGAGACGCCGTTCATGAACGTGCAGGACGGTTTCCTCACCACGCACACCATCGAGAACGTGAAACTCCCCGAGCTGGAGTTCATGAAGGACTTCATCGGCGACCCGACGCTGAAGCTTCGTTGCATGATGGATCCGAACAATCCGCTCATGTCCGGCGTGGTGCAGAACCAGGACTCCTACATGAAGGGCAAGATTGCCCAGCGCAACGTGTATGACACCGTCCCCGCCGCCGTGCAGGAGGCGATGGACACGTTCTACAAGAACACTGGTCGTCGTTACAACATGATCGACTGCTACCGCATGGACGACGCCGAGTATGCGGTCGTCGGCATGGGTGGCATGATGGAGACTGCGGAGGCGGCGATTGACTACATTCGCGCCACCACCGGGGCGAAAGTCGGCGGCATTCACGTCACCTGCTTCGCACCGTTCCCGGCCACGCAGCTCGTCGCCGCGCTCAAGAACGTCAAGGCTGTCACCGTCGTCGAGCGCATGGACAACCCGCTCGCCCAGTCCAACCCGCTCGTGCAGGGCATCCGCGCTGCGTTCTCGGACGCCTTCACCGGCCTGAGCTACGGCTCGTTCGGCGAGTTCAAGTATCCCGCCATCACGCGCATCCCGAAGATTTACGCCTGCGTCGCCGGCTTGGGTTCGCGCGATGTCCGTGGCTGCCACTTCAATGCCATCTTGAAGAACATGATGTCGGCCAAGCCGATGGAGTTCTCCTGCGTCGGCGTGAAACACAAGCTCGAACTCCCCGGCGCGGAAGACCCGGACCTGCGGCCCAGCGGCGCGTTCTCCATGCGCGGTCACTCGGTCGGCGGCTTCGGCTCGGTCACGACGAACAAGCTTATCGCGTCGTTCGTGGGCGAGTTGTTCAACCTCCACGTCCAGGCCTACCCGAAATACGGCTCCGAGAAGAAGGGCCTGCCGACGACCTATTACCTCACGGTCGCCGACGCTCACATCCGCACGCACAGCGAGTTGGAGCACGTCGAGTTCATCCCGCTCAACGACGTGAACGCCTTCAACCTCGGCAACCCGCTTGCGGGCATCGCCGAGAATGGCAGCATCTTCATCCAGAGCGACAAGCTCGACCCGCTAGACGTGTGGAACGCCATCCCCGCCTACGGCCAGAAGATTATCCGCAACAAGAAGCTCAAGGTCTTCTATCTGGACACGGTCAAAATCGCGCGGCAAATCGCCACCGACCCCGACCTCCAGCAGCGCATGCAGGGCGTCTGCCTGGTCGGCATCTTTATCAAGGTGACGCCCTTCGCCGCCCGCTCCGGCATGGGCGATGAGCAGGTGCTCGCCTCCGTGGAGAAATACATCCGCAAGTATTTCGGCAAGCGCGGCGAGAAGGTCG
>CAIPBN010000500.1 GCA_903863315.1 uncultured Verrucomicrobiota bacterium
CATCCAGATGACGCGCACGCTCGCGCTCGAAGCCGCCGCTGATGGCATCACCGCGAACGCCATCTGCCCCGGTCCGTTTCTCACCGAGATGAACACCGCCATCGCCGACACCGAGGACGGCCAGAAGTTCGTCGTCGGTGCGACTGCGCTGAAGCGCTGGGCACGCCTCGAAGAAATCCAGGGCGCGGCCATTTACCTCGCCAGTGAAGCCGCCAGCTACGTCACCGGAGCCACCCTCACCGTGGATGGCGGCTGGACGGCGCAGTGACTGCCCCATTTTGGCATGAAAAATTTCCTCTCCATCATCCTTCTCTCCTGTGCCTGCGCCCTGGCGTCGGACTTTCCGCAGCCGTATAACACTGAGCCAGACACCAAGACGCCGCTCATGCCTGCCGCGGAGGCGGCGGCGAAGATGCAGGTGCCTCCGGGGTTCAAGGTCAGCGTGTTTGCCGCGGAGCCGGATGTGCAAAATCCCATCGCCATGGCCTGGGATGCGCGGGGACGCATGTGGGTGGCGGAAAATTACACCTATGCCGAAAAGGCCAAACGCTTCGACCTCGGGCTGCGCGATCGCGTCATCATCTTCGAAGATGCGGACAACGATGGTCGCGCGGAATCGCGCAAGGTTTTCACGGATGAAGTGCAGATGCTGACCAGCGTCGAGACCGGCCACGGCGGCGTGTGGCTCATGTGTCCGCCGCAATTACTCTTCATCCCGGACGCGAATGGGGACGACGTGCCGGACGGTCCGCCGCAGGTGGTGCTCGATGGTTTCACGGTGGCGAAAGACAACTATCACAATTTTGCCAATGGCTTGCGCTGGGGGCCGGATGGCTGGCTCTACGGGCGTTGCGGCCACTCGTGTCCGGGGCGTCTGGGATTGCCGGGCACGCCGGATGAGTTGCGCGTGCCGATGAAAGGCGGCATCTGGCGCTATCATCCGGGACGCAAAATCGTCGAGGTGCTCACGCATGGCACCACGAATCCGTGGGGACACGACTGGGATGCGGATGGCGAGTTGTTCTTCATCAACACCGTCACTGGCCATCTTTGGCATCTGATGCCGGGGGCGCATCTGCATGACTCACGGCCCTCGATGAATCCCGGCGTGTTCGAGCGACTCGATACCATCGCCGACCATTACCACTTTGATACGAAAGGCACTTGGGCGAACTCGCGCGATGGGAAGGCCAACGATTTCGGCGGCGGCCACGCGCACATCGGCATGATGATCTACCAAGGCGACACGTGGCCGGAACGCTATCGCGGCAAACTTTTCACCCTGAACATGCACGGACGGCGCGCAAATATGGATCGCCTGGAGCGTCTCGGTTGCGGCTACGTGGGACGGCATGAGCCTGACTTCATGCTCAGCGCGGACCCTTGGTTTCGCGGCCTCGAAATCAGCGCCGGCCCGGACGGCAATGCCTTCGTGCTCGACTGGAGCGACATCGGCGAGTGCCACGAACACACGGGCGTGCATCGCACCAGCGGGCGCATTTACAAAGTCAGCTACGGCGATCCAAAGCCACCCGTCGCGATGCTCACGCCTGGCTGCATGAACGGCCCCGGCAAATTGCCCGCGCTGTGGAAACAATATCAAGAGGGCCGCACGACACCGGAGCTGTTGCGCGGACTTTTGCGGGATTCCGACGAGCATGTGCGCGTGTGGGCCATTCGTTTGCTCACGGACTTCTGGCCGCTGGATACCATCGTCGGTCCGCGCAAGGACACGGTGCATCCCGCCGACGATGAATCGCTCGCGCTCTTCGTAAAGCTCGCGAAAGAAGACGCGTCCGGCCTGGTGCGGCTTTCGCTCGCGTCCACCCTGCAACGCCTGCCGGTGGCGAAGCGCACAGAACTCGCCACCGCATTAGTGTCGCACAGCGAGGACGCCGACGACGCGCAGCTTCCAGCGATGGTTTGGTTCGGGCTCATCCCTCTGGCCGAGGCGGACCCAACGGCGCTGCTCTCCGTCACGAAAGTCTGCACCTGGCCGAAAACCGTTCGCTGGGCCGCGCGCTACCTCGCCATGAAGCTCGAACGGCAGCCGCAACCGCTCAACGAACTGCTGCTCAGCACGGTGGATCCGGACCCGCGGTGGCGGCCGCTCGCGGTGCTCGAAGGCATGGCCGCTGCGTTCAAGGGCTGGCAAAAGGCTCCGAAACCCGCCTCGTGGGGAACAGTCACCGCGAAGTCGCCGCACAAGGATCTGGTGCGGGACCTCAGCATTCTTTTCGGCGATGGCCGCGCGCTCGATGATGTGAAAAAGATCGCGCTCGATCCTGGAGCGGAATTCGCGCAGCGGCAGGCCGCCTTGGAAACCTTGATCGCAAATCGTCAGCCGGATTTGCAGGCGATCTGCACCCAACTCCTCGACACCAAGCGGCTGTGCAGCATCGCCGTGCGCGGGCTGGCGTTGGTGAATGACCCCACTCTCGGCCAGCGGCTCGCCGCGGACTATCGCAAGTTCGATCCAGACGACCGCCCTGCCGTGATGAATTTCCTCCTCTCGCGTGCCGCTTCTGCAAAGGCGATGCTGGCAAACATCGGCGATGAGAAAACGCAGATCCCGCGCGCGGACATCACCGCCTTCCACGCACGGCAGATCCGCGCCTTTGGCGACGCTGCGCTGACGAAGAAGCTGACCGAAGTGTGGGGCGAACTGCGGGAGTCCACCGAGGACAAGCGACAGCTCATCCAGAGACTGAAGACAAAACTCACACCCGCCGTGCTCGCGAAAGCCGACCTGAGCCAGGGCCGCGTGCTTTTTCAAAACGTCTGCGCTGCCTGCCACACGATGTATGGCAGCGGCGGCCGGATCGGCCCGGACCTCACCGGTTCAGGCCGCGCCAATCTGGATTACCTGCTGGAAAACATCGTCGATCCCAGCGCCGTCGTCCCAGCGGACTACCGCATGAGCACGCTCACGCTGAAAGATGGCCGCATCCTCAGCGGAGCGGTGGCGGAGACGAATGAGCGCACGCTCACCCTGCGCACGCCCACGGAACCTGTCACGATCGAGCGCTCCGAGATCGTCAAGCAGGAGGTTTCACCCTTGTCCATGATGCCGGAAGGACTGCTGCAGGTGTTCCAGCCAGATCAAGTGCGCGATCTGATCGCCTACCTCATGCACCCCGCGCAGGTGCCGTTGCCAAGAAACTAAGCTGTGGCTGTGACGTGCAAATTGACCGACTCCTACAGTCACGCGTTTCGGCGGCAGCGCCGTGCCGGATGTCTAAGGCCAATGTTACGGTCAGAATTGTGCGCTCCCATCGCCGTCTCTAGGTTGAACCAATCTAAATCCAAGCTCTGCGTCCGTCACCAATCTGCGGTTCATCCATTCTCCTTACCTTCACCATGCGCCCGTTCCTCATCATCCTCAGTCTCTTGATTGTCTCCGCGGTTTCAGCGGCGCCTCTCCGCCCCAATCTCATCTTCATCCTCTCCGACGACCTCGGGCAGGGGGACCTCGGGTGTTACGGCAACACCAACATCCAGACGCCGAACCTCGACCGCATGGCGCGGGAGGGGACGCGCTTCACGCAGGCTTACTGCGGCACACCCATCTGCGCACCGAGCCGCACGGTGTTGATGACCGGTCTGCACACCGGCCACACACCCGTGCGGGGCAATCGCGAGGTCCAACCCGAAGGACAGCATCCGCTCCCGGCCGAGACAGTGACGGTGGCGGAGATCCTGAAAGGCGCCGGTTACGCGACCGCGGCGGTGGGCAAGTGGGGCATGGGGATGTTCGACACCACGGGCAGCCCGCTCAAGCAGGGCTTCGATCATTTCTTCGGCTACAACTGCCAACGCCATGCGCACAGTTACTTTCCGACTTACCTCTATCGCGACGACCAGCGCTTCGAGCTGCCCGGCAATGATGGCAAGAATCAGCGCGGCACTTACGCGCAGAATCTCATCGCCGACGCGGCGCTGAAGTTCGTCCGCGAGAACAAGGACCGCCCGTTATTTCTCTACTACCCCGTCACGCTGCCCCATGGAAAGCACGAGATTGATGACCTCGGCATCTTTGCGGACAAACCCTGGCCGCAGGAGCAAAAGGCGTATGCCGCGCAGGTCACGCGGCTCGACCGCGACGTAGGCCGCCTCCTCGATCTCCTCAAGGAACTCGGCCTTGATGACAAGACGCTCGTCATGTTCAGCGGCGACAACGGACACATCCCGCAGAGCCTGCCACTGCTCCCCGGCAACGGGCCGAAGCTGCGCGGCACCAAGGCCACGATGTATGAAGGCGGCCTGCGCCAGGCGAGCATCGCGCGCTGGCCGGGGCAGATTCCCGCCGGTCGCGTGAGCGATGAACCGTGGGCGTTCTGGGACTTCCTGCCCACCGCCGCCGAACTCGCCGGAGCCACGTTGCCGCAGGGTTTCCAGCCCGATGGCCTCTCGCTCGTCAGCTTCCTCAAAGGCGGCCCATCACCGCAACGCGACTATTTCTACTGGGAGCTTCACCAAGGAACAACACGCCCCACTCCGCTGAGCGCCGTGCGTTTTGGCCAATGGAAAGCGCTGCGTGAAAGCCCCGCCGCACCCATCGAACTCTACGACCTCGACACCGATTCTGCGGAGGCGAACAACCTCGCCGCCCAGCACCCCGAAGTCGTCGCCAAGGCCGAAGCCTTGATGAAGGAAGCGCATCGCGACGATCCGAATTGGAAAGTCCGCACTGCCGCAGTTCCTCCCGCAAAGAAGAAGCCATGAAACGCATCGTCGCGATCCTGCTCATCCTCCCCTTACTCTCCACCGCATCATTCCACGAAGCAGCACGGGCTCTTCAACACGCAACGAAACCATGAACGAAACCACACCACTGCCGGGCATCCGGCTTTTCGACCTCACCGGGCGCACCGCGCTCATCACCGGCGGTTCGAAGGGCCTCGGCCACGCGATGGCCGCCGGACTCGCTTCCGCTGGCGCTGATGTGATGCTGGTGAGCCGTCACCTCGACGAAGCGCAGGCCGCCGCCGCGAACATCGCACACGACTTTGGCCGCAAGGCCATCGGCCACGCTGGGGATGTGACTTCACCCGAGCAGGTGGACGCCATGCTCGCCGCCGCCGAGCGCGAACTGGGCAAAGTGGACATCCTCATCAACAGCGCGGGCATCAACATCCGCGCTCCCATCGCGGAACTGACGCCGGAGCAGTTCGATGAAGTGATGCGCGTGAATGTGCGCGGCACCTGGCTTTGCTGCCGCGCCGTGCTCGCCGGGATGCGGGCGCGGAAATGGGGCCGCATCATCAATCTGGCCAGCGCCCTCGGACTCATCGGACTCGCGGGCCGCACGCCTTACACCGCGAGCAAGGGCGCCGTCATCCAGATGACGCGCACGCTGGCGCTCGAAGCCGCCGCTGATGGCATCACCGCGAACGCCATCTGCCCCGGTCCATTTCTCACCGCGATGAACACCGCCATCGCCGACACCGAGGACGGCCAGAAGTTCGTCGTCGGTGCGACTGCGCTGAAGCGCTGGGCACGCCTCGAAGAAATCCAGGGCGCGGCCATTTACCTCGCCAGCGATGCGGCCAGCTACGTGACCGGAGCCACCCTCACCGTGGATGGCGGCTGGACCGCGCAGTGAGTGCCCTTTTTGTCATGAAACATTTCCGCAGACTTCAATCGATGGTTCACAGGTTCCGAAAGATTTGGCACTCGACTCCATAAATACAGATCGTCGCCATCCCCATTTTCTACCATGACCCTTAAACGACTGTTACCTCTGCTCGCGTGTATTGCCCTGTCGTCCGTGCCGCATCGGGCCTGCGCTGCGGAGGCGGCTCCTGATGATCGGGCCGTTCCTTATTACACCGGCACGGTCTATCCCACGCCGCAGTCGGCGCAATATCGCGATAATTTTCTGCCGCTGACCAGCGTGGGGCTGCTGCTGGGAAAGGACGTGGCCGCGGAGGACCCGCGTGTGGCGGTGCTCGTCGAACGCCTCCGGCGGAATGGCGCGCAGGCGCGGGTCGTTGCGTCGGTGGAGGGTCGCGGTGAGACGCTGATTCTCGTGGGGGAGACGGGCGCGCATGAGGTGCTGATCGGGAAACTATCCGTTCCGAACAAGGCGGAGGGCTACTTGCTTCATTGCGCCAAAAACGGGGCGCAGAACGTTGTCTTCCTGAAGGGGCATGACTTCCACGGGCTGCTGTGGGCCATCACCTCGTTCAACCAACTCATCACGGCGCAAAACGGGCGGCCCGTGGCGCGCGCGGCGAGCATTCAGGACTTTCCCGAGTTCCCGGGCATCCGCGGCTTTACGCCCTTCAAAGATGATGACCAGGCCTCGGCGGCGTGGTTCGGCGTCAACCTCCTCCGAGCAAATGCGGTCATCTACCGCCAGCTTCGCAAACCGGCGGACTGGCGGTTGCCGCTGCGCGACGAGACGCAATTCAACGCGTGGAAGGCGCACATTCAGAAGATCGGCGCCCAACTCACGCCGCTGAAGATCGCGTGGTATGATTCGATCCTTCCCTTCAGCGGCCACGTTGGACTGGGGCAGGTCAGATCGAAGTCGGAGGAGGATTTTCAACTCGTGGTCAAAGCGGGAATGGCACTGGCCGAGGCCGGGGGCAGTCTGTGTCTGCTGTATGACGACTACCGCTTCTTTCTCAGTCCCGAGGATGTGCGGGACTTTGGCACCGCACGCGAGGCGGATGTGTATTTCCTGAACAAGGTCTATGCGGCCATCACGGCGAAGTATCCGAACTTCCGCATGCTCTTCTGCCCGCCTTTCTACTTCGGCGCGGCGGGACCGGATGACACGACGACTTATGGCGAAAGCAGAGACGCCTATCTCGCCGCGATCGGCAAACTGCCCAAGGCGATCGACATCTATTGGAGTGGGCCGCGGGTAAAATCCACCCAGGTGACGGCAGAGCAGCTCGGTTGGTTCGCGGGTCTGGCGCAGCGCAAGCCGGTGTTCTGGCAGAACGCCTGCGGCACCTATCACGGCAGCCCCTACTACGCCTATCCCGGCGAGCCGATGAAGGCCTGGCGCGAATGGTATGACGACGCCTTCCTTCGTGGCATCTCCCTCTACGCCTACAATGGCGAAGACCCGTATATCAACATGACGATCGCCGACGCGCTCTGGAACCATCGCGCCTATGACCCGGCAGCATCGGGCGAGATGGCGGCGAAGAAACTCGCCGGCCCCGAGAACTACCCGAAGCTGGTCGAGGCGTTCAAAGCGCTCGAAATCATGGATGACTACGGCTGGTTCGAGCCGAGCGCCCTCGCTGCGCGGAATGTCGATCTCGTCCGCCAGCAGACCGAGAAGCTGACCGCGCTCTACGCAGCCGCGCCGCCCGCCCTGAAAAGCCGCTGGCTCATGCTGGGGACCTTCGTGGGCTACCGGCAGAAATATTTCGAGGCGCTGTTGAAGAACCCCAACCTGAAGGAAGCGACGGAAGTGGATGCCCGTGTCCATGAGCTGGCGCTGAAGGAAACGGAGACCGACGCCAAAGCCAGCGTAGTGCTGACGCCCAATCAATTCACCGCAGGCCGTGCAGCGCAGTTCTATAGCTGGCGCGATGTCTCTCGCCGCCATGTCATTTGGGTCAATGGCGCCCAGTCGAGGGCGCCGTCGATGCAAGCGACCTTCCAACTGACCTATCCCTTGAGTGGAGCCTCGGAGTTGATCATCGCCGGTCTCGACGACAATGCGCCGACCAAGTGTCGCATCCGCATCCAGATGAACGGCAGCACCGTCTTCGAAGGTGAAAATCCCTTCGCGCCTGATCGCTGGAGCACCCAGCGCTTTCCCGTGAAGGGCGCGGTGCTGCGTGACGGGGTGCCGAACACGCTGCGCATCGAAAACCTCGAAGCCTCCGACAGCATGACCGGCGCACCGTGGTTCATGCTGAGCTACGCCGTGCTGCGGCCCGCGAAGTGAGTGAACTGAAACTGAGAAGCAACATGCACCGCTATTCATTCTGCCATCGGACATGCTGCATCCTCCTGCTGCTGGCGACGCTGACGCTTTCCGCATTCGGACAAGGGAAGGAACCCATCGTCACAATCCCAGACGCACCGCCGGCGATGATCATCGCCGTGGGCGATCTCAATGGAGATGGTCGCGCCGATATTGCGCTCGTCGAAGCGCTCCCGACGAAGCCGCCAACGAGCACTCCCGCATTCCGCCTGCATCTGCTCTTCCAGAAGGACGGGAAGTTCGCGATGCCGGCGGACAAGATCATCGCCTTGGGTGCGACAGCGCCCTCTGGACTCGCCATCGGCGACTTCGATGGGGACGGACGCAACGACCTCGCCGTCGGGCTCCGGGTGGAGCGAAGCCTTTCCCTTTTTCTCGGCTCCGAACGCTTTGAGAAAGAGCACCGCTCCCGCTACGGGAATGACACCGGCGCTGGCGGCCTTTCCATTGGGCGCGTCAACACGACCGGCCTGGCCGACTTCCTCACCGGCGCGGCGTGGCGGCAGTGGCAGGGCAACGATCGATTCGGCGAGGCCTATTTCGCCGGACCGGAACGCAACGACAACTGGCGTTCCACCCTGGCCGACATGGATCGCAACGGCACGGATGACGTCATCTTCACCACCTACTCGTCCGGCAAGCTGGACGTGCCGTCGAACAACCGCATCCGCATTTACTTCGGGCCATTTCTGAAGATGCAGATTCTTCAGCCCGCCGACGCCGCCCAGGTCGTCACCTTGAACTCGCCTTTCATGGACAGCGACAAGCCGCTGCTCGGCCAGGTGATGGTGGGAGACTTGGATGACGACTCGCAGCTCGATCTGGTCGTGCCCGCTGCCGGACAGACCCTGGTCTATCTTCAGAACAGCCCCACCGGCTTCAGTGAAAACGCCAACCCAACCTTTGTCATCAAGGATGCCACTCCACTGCTCGTCACCGATCTGAATGGCGACAACCTCTGCGATGTGGCCTTCCTCCCGGCGAATGAGTCCAGCATCGCTCTCTGGTATCAGCAGAAAGACAAACCACTGACCGCCGATAGCCTCGCAGCCTGCCCGCGCATCGCCATCCCCAGGATGACTGGAGTAGTTGCGTCCGGCGATCTCGACGGCGACGGTCGCCCGGAGATCATCGCCGCCAAGGCGGGCGGAGGACTGGCCATCATCTCCCTGCCGCGATGAACTACAGGAGTGATGGAGGATGGCGGCTTGACGGCGCAGTGGTTCCCTTTTCCGGTCAGAAACCACGCCCTCCTTCGTCCTTCATGATGCGCCAGCTCATCTCCCTCATCTTCCTGTTCATCGTCTCTGCGGCATCCGCCGCGCGCCCAAACATCCTCCTCATCATGGTGGACGACATGGGCTACTCGGACCTCGGTTGCTACGGCGGCGAGGTGCGCACGCCGACGCTCGATGCGCTGGCGGAGGGTGGTGTGAGGCTGGCGCGGTTTTACAACTGTGCGCAGTGCTGCCCCTCGCGTGCTTCGCTCATGAGCGGACTGTATCCGCATCAGGCGGGCGTGGGCGACATGAACGAACAGGGCGCGGCGAACGAGCTTTGGCGGCGCATTGGCTCGCCAGCGTATCTCGGTTTCAAAAAAGAGGGCGTCGTGACCTTGCCGGAGTCGCTGCGCGAGGCGGGCTATCAGACGTTCATGTCCGGGAAATGGCACCTCGGTCAGGATGAGTCCTGCTGGCCGGGCCAGCGCGGGTTCGACCGGCATTTCACGCTCATCGGTGGCGCTTCCGAGCATTTCACCGGCTACCGCGCCTGGCAAAAAAAGGGACCGATTTCGAAGTTCGTGCTCAACGGCAAGAAGGTCGAAAAACTCCCGCCGGATTTTTACACGACCGACACTTTCACGGACCACACGCTGCGTTTCATCGAGGAGTCCGACCCCGAGCGGCCGTGGTTTGGTTACCTAGCCTACACCGCGCCGCATTGGCCGCTCCAGGCCCATGAGAGCGATGTGGCGAAGTATGCGGAAACGTATCGCGACGGACCCGATGCCATCCGCCAGCGCCGTTTCGAGCGCTTGAAGCAACTCGGTCTCGCTCCCGAATCCGCGACACTGCCCCAGCTCGACGCCACGGTCACCGAGGAAGCCAAGCACGGAAAAAGCGAGCGCAACGACCAGTGGATGCGGAACTACGCGGCGATGATTGACCGCGTGGACCAGAACCTCGCCCGCATCGTCGAGGCGCTGCGGAAGCGCGGGCAGTTCGACAACACGCTCATCCTGTTCCTGAGCGACAACGGCTCCGACGAAGTGCGCGGCCCGCTTTGGGGCCAGGTGTGCAACACGCCCTTCCGCAAGTTCAAGGTCTGGGTGCATGACGGCGGCATCGCCTCGCCCTTCATCGCGCATTGGCCCGCAGGCATCCCGGCCTCACAGCGCGGCAAGATTGTGTCCGGCCCCGCGCACATCATGGACGTGTTCCCGACTTGCCTCGCCGCCGCCGCAGCGAAACATCCCCGCACCTTTTCTGGACATGCCGTGCAACCGCTCGAAGGCACGAGCCTCCTGCCCGCCCTGCGAGGTGAAGTCCCCACGCTGCCGATGGACCGCTCGCTGTTCTGGGAACGCATGGGCAACGAAGCCATGCGGCTAGGCCACTGGAAGCTCGTGCGCGGCTACGGCCCCGCTGCGGAGAACGGCGGCATCGCCACCACCGGCCCGCGCACCGGAGCGTGGGAACTCTACGACACCTCCACCGACCCCGGCGAAATCCGCAACCTCGCCGCGCAGCAGTCAGTAAGAGTCGCCTCACTCGTTTCTCAACACGAAGCCTGGGCCAGACGCGTCGGCGTGGTGCCGCGCGAGGAAATCGTCAAACGCATGCAATCCAACGACAAGAAATAGAGCGCGGAGTGATGGAGTAGTGGAGTGCTGGAGTGATGAAAAACTCCCGCGCCGCGCCTCTCCAATATACTCCAGCACTCCAACACTCCACCCACCCAACCAACCATGAACACACCCACTCCCATCACCCGCCGCGGCTTCATCCGCACTGCCGCACTCTCCACCGCCGCCACCGCGATGACGGCGAAATCTTACTCCCAAATCACCGGCGCCAACGACCGCGTGCGCGTCGGCCTCATCGGCTTCGGCCTCATCGGGCGATTTCACATGGCGGCCATCCAGGAACATCCGGATGCGCGCATCACGGCCGTGTGCGATGTGCACCGCGGACGCGTCGAGGCGGCGGCGGAAATGGCGGGCGGCAATCCGGCGCGCTACGGCGATTTCCGAAAACTGCTCGCGGACAAAAATGTGGATGCCGTCTATGTCGCCACACCGGACCATTGGCACGCGCTGATGACGATGATGGCCTGCGCCGCGGGTAAGGACGTGTATGTGGAAAAGCCGACCACGCTCTTTGTGCGTGAAGGGCGCTGGATGCTCGACGTGATGAAACGCACGAACCGCGTGGTGCAGGTCGGCACGCAGAACCGCTCCGGTCCGCCCTTTCAGCGCGCACGCGAACTCATCCAGGCCGGCCGGCTCGGCACCATCGTCTCCGCGTCGAACAACAACTCGCGCAACATCTCGCCCGGCTTCGGCAATCCGCCCGATGGCGCGCCGCCGCCGGACCTCGATTACGACCTGTTCCTCGGCCCAGCGCCGAAGCGGGCCTACAATCCGAACCGCTCCATCTACCACTTCCGCTGGTTCTGGGATTACTCCGGCGGCCAGGCCACGAATCTCGGCCAGCACTCGCTCGACCTTTTTCACTGGATGCTCGGCGTGCGCGCGCCGAAGTCCGTCTATAGCACCGGCGGACGCTGGTTCCTGAAGGACAACTGCGAGACGCCCGACACGCAGGATGTCATCATGGAATATCCCGGCTTCACCGTGACCTGCCAGTATCGCGAGGCGAGCGCTGGCCTCGGCGGACTCGGCATGGGCGGCCTCACCTTTCAGGGCACGCACGGCTCTCTGCCGGTATCGCGCGCGGGCTTCGAACTGGTGCCCGACAAAAAAGTGAGCCCGAACAACACCGTCGCCGGCATCCTCGGCGTGAAAGGCCATCCTGTCGGCGGGCCGCAAATCGAGCCGTGGGAGCCCGGCCAGATGTGGACCACGCCCGAGAAGGACGACACCGGCAACGCCATCAAAGACTACTCCCGCCACGCGCGGAACTTCCTCGACTGCGTGAAGTCGCGGAAGCAGCCGCTCTCCGATTTGCAAAGCAGCCACGAAGTCGCCACCGCGTGTCACCTGTCCAACATCTCCCTGCGCACCGGCCGCAAGCTCGTGTGGGACGCGGAGAAGGAAGAAGTCATCGGCGACGCCGAGGCGAACGCGATGCTCGTGCGCCCGTATCGCGCGCCTTGGGATGCGGAACTCAAGGCGTTGATTTCATGAACCGTCGAACTTTCATCACCGCACTGCCCGCGCTCGCCGCAGCCCGCTCGTTGCTCGCCGCAGCGGGTGCCGCGAAGAGCCGTATCGGCATCTGCACCTTCTCGTGTCACCAGCACTGGAAGGCCGTCGGCGCGAAGCATGCGGGCGTGAAATTCACCGACGCCCTCGGCTTCTACCGCTACGCCCGCGAGCTCGGCGCGGAAGGCGTGCAGACACCGCTGCGACCGGCCGAGCCCGCCGCGGCAAAGCAGATGCGCGAACAGGTGGAGAAGGATGGCGGCTACTACGAGGGCGAGTTGCGCCTGCCGAAGAATGAGAGCGACCTCGAGACATTCGAGAAGGACGTGCGGCTCGCGCGCGAAGCGGGAGCGACAGTCGCGCGCGCCGTTTTCACCACCGGACGGCGCTACGAGGCATTCAAGACACTGGACGAATTCCGCGCGTTTGAAGCACAGGCGGAGAGGACGCTCGCGCGCATCGAGCCGGTGTTGCGCAGCCATCAGATCAAGGTCGCCATCGAGAATCACAAGGACCACACGGCGGATGAACTCGCCGCACTAATGCGCAAGACAAGCAGTGAGTGGATCGGCGTGCTGGTGGACACCGGGAACAACCTCGCGCTGTTGGAGGAACCGCACGCGGTCGTCGAAACACTCGCGCCCTTCGCTCTCAGCGTGCATTTGAAGGACATGGCCGTGCAGGCGAGCGATGACGGCTTCCTGCTCAGCGAAGTGCCGCTCGGCACCGGGATGCTCGATCTCCCACGCATGGTCGCAGCGCTGCGAAAAGCCAATCCTGCCATCGTCTTCAACCTCGAAATGGCCACGCGCGATCCATTGCGCATCCCATGCCTCACCGAGGACTACTTCGCCACCTTCCCCGAACGCAAAGCCAAGAATCTCGACGCCGCGATGCAACGCGTGCGAGTGAATCCGCCCAAACAGCCGCCACCGATCGTGAGCAGCAAACCGACCGCGCAAGTGCTCGCCGAAGAAGAAGCCAACAACCGCCAGGGTCTTGGCTGGATGAACAAGCATTTCCGCGCCTGAACCGCATACGACCCACAGCAAGGAATCCTTCTTCTCCGCCAATGAACTCGTGACTCCCGCCAGCCTATATCTCGCGCAGTTGCGTGAGCGACTGGGCGATGCGGCGGTGAAGAACATCGGATAATGAGGAGCAAAAGACCATGAGGTGGATACTCAGACTCATTACCGCCCTGCTGCTCGCGCCGCTGGCCGCGCTGCACGCCGCCGAGGGGCTTCTCCGCACCGAGACGTGGACCGAGAATTGGCCTGATGCCTCCGGCGCGATGGAAACGCGCACCGTCACCGCCGAGGTGTGGACGCAGGCCATGCAGGCCGCGTTGGATGCGGATGGCAGACTGCACATTCCGGCGCGTGAGAAGCCCTACTACCTCGACGGCCCCATCGTCCTGAAGTCAGGCCAGAAACTCACCGCAGATGCGAAGGCAGAGATTCGGCTCAAACCCGGCTGCAACACCTGCATGGTGCGCAACGAGAGCATCGTCGGGTTTGCGGACAAGCCGGTGCCCGAAGATACGAAGCCGGACACCGACATCACCCTCGAAGGCGGCATCTGGACCACGCTGGCGACCTCGCGTGCTGAGTCGAACGGCAACCAGCGTGGCAACTCCTCCAAGCTCAAGCCCGTTCTCGGCACACACGGCGTCATCCTCCTGCACAACGTTCGCCATGTGACGGTGCGCAACGTCACCGTGCGGCAAAGCAAACCCTTCGCCGTGCATCTCGGCAACATCCGCGACTTCACCGTCGATGGCGTCACGCTCGACCGGCACGGACGTGACGGCGTGCATATCGATGGCCCCGCGAGCGAAGGCCTCATCCGCAACGTGAGTGGCGATTCGCATGATGACCCCGTCTCGCTGACGGCATGGGATTGGCGGCAATACAGCGCGACTTTCGGTCCCATCCATCACCTCACCATCGAGCGCATCACCGGCGCACCCGACGAAAAGCACGGCACCGACGCCATTCGCCTGCTCCCCGGCGTGAAGCGCTTCGCCGATGGCACCACGCTCGACTGCCCCATCCACGACATCACCCTGCGCGACATCACGGACATACGCGACTTCAAGCTCTACGACCAACCCAACCTTGAAGTCGGTCGAGACAAGGACGCGAGCGCTGGCATCGGCACGCTGAAGAACATCACGTTTGAAAAGCTCACCTTCAATCGCCCCGGCAGCATCCAAGTCCACGCCAACACCGACGGCCTCACCGTCCGCGATGTGCAGCTCCATTTTGCCCCATCCGGCAACTACCGCCTCGTCGAGCTCGGCCCAAAATCCGCGACCTACAAACACAAGCCAAGTGACCCAACCACTTGGGTGGAAATCCTCTCCCCCGACCTCGATTGCGCGGTGCGCAACCTCACCATCTCAGGCGTCCGCCTTCGTGGGTTGCAGACTGATTTGCCCATGGAGCAAGTCGTCCACGTCATCGAGCAGAAGCTCAATCTCGACTACCCGAAGAGCATCCCGCGCGGCGGGACGGGAAAAGGCATCTGGATTCGCTAACACCATGAAACCCACCCACACGCTCCTCACCGCCCTGCTGCTGGTTCCGCTGGTGGCGCTCCAAGCTGCCCAGCCATTGCTCGTTGACCAAGGTGTGCCGCGTGCCCAAATCGTGACTGCGGCGGAGAATCGCCCGCGAATGGTGACGCTCGCGGCTCTGGAGATGCAACGCCACATCCAGACGATGAGCGGGGCGCGGCTGCCAATCGTGACGCGTGCGGATGCGAGCTTGCCGGTCAAAATCTATGTCGGCAAAAGCCCGGCCACCGACAAGCTGGGCGTGACCGACCGGGACCTGAAATACGGCGCGTTCCGGATGGTTTCCGGGCCGGACTGGTTGGTGTTGCTCGGGAATGACTTCGACTTCACTCCGCCCGCATATCTGGCCAGAAAGCGGAGCGACAAGACGGCCGAACTGGCTTGGAAAAAATCCATCGTGGGCAAGACCGACATGGAATGGGGTTTTCCGTTTCAATCGGGGGTCGAAAGCCAGTGGATTCCCAAACAGTTCGATGCGCTGCTGGAGGCGAACTACGGGAAGGATGCGGCCGAGCTTTGGCTCACCGGCGGGAACACGACCCGGGGCTTCGAATACCAAGATGAAAACGGATCGCTCAATGCGGTGTGTGAGTTCCTGCGCGGCCTGGGTGTGCGGTGGTTCATGCCCGGCAAACTGGGCGAGGTCGTGCCGGAGCGGAAATCGCTCGCGCTGGCGGCGGTGAACAAGACCGTGGTGCCCGCCACCCACTTCCGCTCGTGGATGTGGAATAACTACTCGGGCTTTTCCTTCGACGATGTCCTCTGGGCACGCCGAATCGGGATGAACTCGCCCTACCAGAAGATTGGCTTTGCCGGTGGTGCTCATGGGCTGACTCATGTCCACAGCGGCGAGGCGATGAAGAAGGCCCATCCCGAATACTACGCGCTGCTCAACGGCAAGCGGGACATTGAGCATCGCGGGCACGGCACGCCGTGCTTCACTTCGGAGGGGTTGTTCAAGGAGACCGTGAATTATTGCCGGTTCATGTTCGACGTTTACGGGATGCCTGCCGTGGACCTCTGGCCGGGAGATGGCCTCACGGTGTGCGGGTGCGAGGGTTGCAAGGGGAAGTCGGCTCCCGATCTCGTGTGGGGCTTCACCGAGCGCGTCGGACGCGAGCTTTATCAGACCCATCCGGACAAGCTCATCACCAGCGGGGCCTACACCTCTTATAACGAGCCATCGGACAAGGTCGGGAAGTTCACTCCCAACGTGGCGATCAAGGTCTCCAACTCAGGCCGTCCGAAAATGAACGACCCCGAGCACTGGGCCGACTACACGAGCCGCATGGAGCGGTGGAAAGCGAAAGTGGCACCGGGGAACCTCCTCCGGTTCGAGAACAACCTCTATCACCTCTGGGGCAAAGAAGATGGTGTCCGAGGCGCGGCGATTTCCTATCCAGTCCTCCACCCGCGGGCGATGGCCAAGGACCTCCAGTATCTCAAAGGGGTCGCGCTCGGAGGGAGCGGCGAGGTCAGCCAGTATCGAGCAAAGTGGCAGGCGATGGGATTGGAGCACATCACGCTCTACGTGCAGTCCCGCTTCTTCTGGGATGCGAACCAGGATGTTGATCAAGTGCTGAATGACTACTGCACGCTCTTCTACGGCCCGGCCGCGAAGGCGATGAAGGAGGCGATCGCCTCCGCCGAGAACAATCTGGCCTACAAGGATGTCAGCCGTGGCCGAGGCAGAGGGAACCCGATGAACGTCTCGTTTAACACCGCTCTCAAGTTCAGAGACCTGCTCGACAAGGCAAAGGCCGCGGCAGGGGACACCCTCTACGGGCAACGCGTCTAGGCTGTCATCGCGGACCTCCAGCCGAAGCCGGAACTCATCGCCAAATACAAGGCCAAGGATCAGGAACTCGCCGAGGCGCGCGCCAAAGCCCCGTTGGCGGTCGGAATTGAAAGCGCGGATCTCTCCAAGGCGACCACTTACAAGCTGAAGGCCAACCGGGGTGGAAAGGAGGCCGTCCCGACAACCACCTTCAAAGTAGGCTGGGACAAGAACGCTTTGCTCCTCGACATCCACTGCACGGAACCGGACATGAAAGAACTCAAGGTCGCCCCCGATGTGGTCGGCGGCGACTACGTGGCATTGTTCTTGGAAACCCCGTATCACACTTACTACCACTTGGAGGTCAATCCGGACGGACGGTTCGTGGAAGGCAATCCGTCGGGAGACTGGAAATCCCTCGCCGAAGTCAAGATGGAGAAGGGCGGTGATTTCTGGCGTGTGCAATTGCGCATCCCCGTCGTCGGCGAGGCCGAAGCCAGCGCCGACCCGAAACACCGCGTGGAGGGAGCCAAGCCTACTCAGGCCGCTCCTTGGTTCTTCAACGTGGGCCGACTGCGCATGGTCGGCCTGGAGAAACCCGAACTACAGGCGTTCTCCGCGACCGGCGGCTCCTGGCACAACCCTGCGAAATTCGGGAAGCTTGAAATTAAATGAGAGCAGGCGTGGCTCGCCCACCAAATGGAACTCAGGTTCAGATTGAAGCACCGCCCAACCGTGGTCCGTCCATCACAGCGCCCATGCGCGTAACTTTCGTTCGCCTAATTTGCCTTCTATTGTGCTGCTCCGCCCAGGCCGCGCCGTCGGGCTTTGACACCGCCGTCCGCCCCTTCCTCGCGCAGCATTGCGTGAAGTGCCACGGCGAGCAGAAGCAGGCGGGCAAGCTCGCGTTGCATCAGCTCGACGGCTCGCTTGCGTCGGAGAAGGCCCGCGAGGTCTGGGCGCGCGTGGCGGAGAAGCTCTGGCTCGGCGAGATGCCGCCGGAGGACGAACCGCGCCCCAGCCCGCACGCCAGCGGTCGCGTAGTGAACTGGCTCACGGCGGAGTTCGCGCGCGCCGGGCACCCGCTCACGCCGCCACCGGCGCTTGAATTACCCAGCGGTGGCAATCGCGTGAGTCACGAGGCGCTCTTCGCTGCGAAGGCCGGCGCGGGCACGCCGCCTCCGGCCACGGCGGCGCGGCTCTGGCGCGTCAGCCCGCAGATTTACGACGAGCTGCTGCGCGGCGAGCTGGGCAAAAACGCGCGCGGCGTCACGCAGCCTTTCGCCGCGCTCACGGTCGAGGGCTTCAAGGACTTCGCCGGCGCATTCACCGTGGACGAGCCGACCACCAGCCTCCTGCTGCGCAACGCGGACGCGATTGTCGCCTCCCTGACGCGGTTCAGCTACGACGAGGGGAAGTTCAAGCCGGCGGGCAACACGCCGCGCGAACTCGTCTCGCTCATGGACACGAACGCGCCGCCGACCGAGGCGCAGCTCCGCGCGGGTGTCGAGCGGCAGTTCAAGTTCGTCCTGCGTCGCGAACCGACCGAGGCGGAGCGCACGCGCTTCGTCGCCTTCCTGCGCCAGAACATCGCCGACGCCGGGCAGGTCACGGGCGTGCGCGCCGCGCTGGCCGCCGTGCTGTTATTGCCCGAGGCCATCTTCCGTAGTGAACTCGGTGCCGGTGAGCCGGACGCGCACGGGCGGCGGATGCTGTCGCCGCGCGAGCTGGCCGGCGCGTTGAGCTTCGCGCTTACGGACCGTCCGCCGGACCGCCCGCTCCAGACCGCGTTGGACAAAGGCCAGTTCGCCGCCACCCGCGAGTCCGCCGAGCATGAGGTGCGCCGGATGCTCGCGGACGACTCGCTTGCCAAGCCCCGCATCCTCCGCTTCTTCCGCGAGTTCTTCGGCTATCACCTCGCGACCGAGGTTTTCAAGGACGACAAGGACAACAAAGACCACGAGGCGCGCGTGCTGGTGAGCGACACGGACCGGCTGGTGGAGTTCCTCGTGGCGCAGGACCGCGACGTGTTCCGCGAGCTGCTCACCACGCGGAAGGCGTTCGTGAACTTCGCCGTGGACTTCAAGAAGAAGACCCCCAAGCGCGCGTCGGAGAACAAGAAGAACTTTCATGTCGCCTACGGCCTGCCGGCGGACTGGCAGTGGACCGCCGAGCAACCCATCGAACTGCCCGCCGGCCAGCGCGCGGGCATCCTCACGCAGCCAAGCTGGCTCGTCGCCTTCTCGATGAACTTCGACAACCACCCAATCACGCGCGGCAAGTGGGTGCGCGAGCGGCTGCTGGGCGGCACCGTGCCGGACCTGCCCATCACCGTGGATGCCCAGCTTCCGAACACGCCGGAGCACACCCTGCGGCAGCGGCTCGAGGTGACGAAGGCGGAGTATTGCTGGCAGTGCCACCAGCGCATGAACCCGCTCGGCCTGCCGTTCGAGCAGTTCGACCACTTCGGCCGCTTCCGCGCCACCGAGCGCGTGCAGGACAAGGAGGCCACCGCCGCGAACGTGGACAGCAAGGGCAAGTCGCGCGGGCCCGTCTTCAAGGAAGCGCCGCTCGACACGCGCGGCGTGGTGGCGTTGACCAGCGACGCCCGGCTCGACGGAGAAGTCACCGACCCGCTGGCCTTGATGCAGAAACTTGCCGACAGCGAACGCGTGCGCCAGGTCTTCGTGCGCCACGCCTTCCGCTACTGGCTGGGCCGCAACGAGACGCTCGCCGACGCGCCCGTGCTCCAGGCCGCGGACCGCGCGTATGTCGAGGGCGGCGGCAGCTTCAAGGCGCTGCTCGTCAGCCTGCTCACGAGCGATGCCTTTCTCTACCGGGTAAATGCCAGCCAGCCGGTTGCGTCCAACCCGCCACTGAAGCCAGACCGACCATGAACTTCCTCACCCGCCGCTCCTTCCTCCAGGGCACCAGCCTCGGCGCGGGCACCGCGCTGCTCGCGCCAATGCTCCAGCGCCTCCACGCCGAGTCCGCCGGTGCGCCCGCGCCCCGCCGCTTTGTCTTCGTCGTCGAGGGCAACGGCGTGAACCCCGAGCAGGTGCAGCCCAAGACCATCGCCCGCAAGCGCAACGGCCAAAACCAGAACGACGCCGACAGCCTCGTGGACCTGCCGCTCGCCGAACACGAACTGCCCCGCGCGCTGGAGCCGCTGGCGGAGTTCAAGGACCGCCTCACCATCCTTCAAGGCCTCTCGGGTCGCGTCTGCGGCGGCGGACACTCGAACAACTTCGGCGCGCTTGGCTGCTACTCCAGCAAGAAGGGCGCGGCGGGTGAGACCATTGACTGCGCGCTGGCGAAGGCCGTGCCCGCGCTCTTCCCACGCGTCGGCCTGGGCATCTCGGACCGCGCCGAGCACAGCATCATCTACAACCTCTCCGCGTGGGGACCGGACAAGGCCGCGCCCATCCAGTGCCGCCCCGACCTCGCCTACAACGAACTCTTCGGCAGCGTCGCGCAGGGTGCGGGCCGCGAGGACTTCGTCGCGCGCGGCAACCTGCTGGACTTCATGGTGGACGACGTGAAGCGCCTCGAACGCACGCTCCCGGCGACGGAACGCGAACGCTTGGGCAGCTACCTCGGCGCGTTCGAGTCCATGAAAGACCGCCACAGCCGGCTCAACGAAATTCAAAACACGCTGCGCGCGAAGGCCCCGGTCGTGACCGACAAGTTCCGTTCCGAGGTCGAGACCGACCGCCTCGACGCCGGCTTCGACATCGGGGCCGCCGCGCTCATTGGCGGGCTGACGAACGTCCTCGTGCTGGCGAGCGGCTGCGGCGACCCCTATTTCAGCGTGCGCTTTCAGGGCTTGGGCATCGGCCTCGGCAAACACGGAATCGGGCACGGACAGGGTTTCGATGGCCGGCCGTGGGACGAACTGGCCATCACCATCCGCCGCTTTCACTTCGAGCAAATGGCCCGCCTCGCGAAGCAGCTCCAAGCCGTGCCCGAGGGTCGCGGCACGATGCTCGACAACACCGTTATCGTGTATCTGAGCGACGCCGCCGAGAGCCACCACTCGCGCTGCTGGGAATGGCCGATGGTCGTGCTGGGCAACTGCGGCGGCCGGCTCAAGACGGCGGGCCGCTACCTGAACTACCCGCGCTACGGCCACGCCGCGCACCGCACCACGGCGAACTTCTACCTCACGCTCCTCGCCGCCGCCGGCGTCCACCGCGACACCTTCGGCCTGAGCGACCCGAACTTGAAGGACGTGAAGCTCAAGGGGCCGCTGCCGGAGCTACTCGCCTAAGGTGCCGTTGAGTCGGCCGCGCCAGCCGCTGCAAGCGTGCAGATGAACATGAAGTCAGCCCGTTCCATTCTCACCAGCCTCACGCTCCTGTTCATGGCGGCGCGGCTCATTGCCGCGGACACCTTCCCGCCCGGCTGGTTGCCCATCGCCCGCCTCGACGCCCAGCCCGCCTGGAGCGCCGTGCGCGAAAACAAGGAGCGCATCCAGCTCTACCTGCCGCCGGGTGACCAGCCCGTGCGCGGCGTCTTCGTCTGTTTCGTTTTCCACAGCGGCGACCCGCGCGAGCTGGCCGACCTTTGGAACTTCGCGCTCGTCACCGTGCCCTGGCCGTTCGAGTTCGACCTCGGCCACAACGACAAGCGCAACGGGCGTTTCCAACTCGGGCATCCCGCGCAGGACATGGGCCTGCTGCTCCGCTACCTCGACCATGCCGCGAAGGAAACGCGGCATCCCGAGCTGGCCACCGCGCCGCTCGTCGGTTGGCTCGGCCAAAATGGTGCGCATCTCTGCGCCGACCTGTTCAAACGGGCACCCGAGCGTGTCCTGGCGTGGAGCGATTCCTTTCCGAATCGCCTGCGGCAGTTTCCCGAACTCACCCGCAGCGTCCCCTTCGCCTTCGCCTGGGAAATCCCGAAGAACGAACTGCGCG
>CAIPBN010000501.1 GCA_903863315.1 uncultured Verrucomicrobiota bacterium
GAACTCGAACTGATAGCGGACCGGATCGCTGATGTAATAGCGAAGGGTCGCCTTCACGTGCATGATGTTGCCGTCGGCGGTCAGCGTGTAACCATCCACCGCCGGATTGAGCGACGGGCCCGCCGGCGGCTCCTGGCCCGCGATCTCCTGCTCCTTGGTGATGGGAAACCAGCCCACGCTGGAAACAACCGTGTGCACCTGGCCCTTGGGAACTTTGACAATCTCGTTGATGGGGTAAGGAAAGGACCAGTGAAGACCAGGCTTGAGCAATGCCGCCTCGCCCACTCCCGTGGGAGCGCCGAAGAGAAGTTTGATCGCCACCTCCTGCGGACCAACGGTGAAGATGCCGGAGGCGAAGAACAGGGCGATGAGGCCGACCATCACGACGCGGACCACGACAAAGCTGCTCTTGAGCGCCTCCGACAGGGCCTGGGTGCTGGCGTCCTCAATGGGCGCTTCGGGCGGTGGTTCCGGCGCGGCGGAAGGCTCGTGGGCATCGCCGGGGCCATGCGAATGGGAATGCGCATGGTCGTGCGGACCATGACTATGGCCATGGTCGCCGGGGCCGTGCGAATGAGAGTGAGAGTGGTCGTGGTCGCTCATGGCCGGGGCAGGATCAAGGCTTGCCAGCGGGGCGGAGCTGCGGCGCGTTCGTGGCGCGCAGCAAATCAAAGGGCGGCGTGTTCTGGTCGAGGACCAAGGTGGCCCGCTCCTTGGAAACCTGCTCCATCGAGGCCAGTTTTTGCAGGAACACGGCGAGCCCCGGATTTTGCTCCAACGTCTTGTAAGCCTTGGCCGCCTCGGCTTCCGCCTTGCCGCGCAGCTCGGTGGCGTCGGCCTCCGCCTTAGCCAGCAGCTCGTTGCGCTTGCGATCCGCCTCGGAGCGGATGATGGAGGCCTCCCGCTCGCCCTCGCCCTCGAACTGCTTCACCAGGCGCTGGCGTTCCTCCTTCATGCGGTCGAACACCTTCTGGGTGACGCTCTCGGGGAAGCCCAGCCGCTTGATGCCAAGCAGCTTCACCTCCATGCCAAACTTCTCCTTCGCCGTGCCGGCGACCTGTTCGAGCATCTCCTTCTCGATGTCATCGAACTTGAGCTGGGCGGCATCGGTGTTGATGAAGTGGCTGAACGGATGGCGGCCCACGGCGGCGTTCTTGGCGCTGCGGATCAGGCTTTCCAAGTTGCGCTTGGCGTCCTCCTCACCGGCGGGAAAGCTGCGGTGAAATTTCTGCGGCTCCACGATGCGCCAGCCGACATAGACCAGCACCATCAGGTTGCGGCCATCCTGCGTCTGGGTTTGCTCGAACTTGCCCTCGAAGTTCTGGAGCCGGGCGTCGAAGCGATGGACCTTCTGGATAGGCCACGGGAGCTTGAAGCGGAGGCCCGGCTTGACGACCTCATCGGACGCCTTGCCGAAGGTGGTGAGGAAGGCCACCTCGTTCTGCCTCACCTGGAAGAAGAACGAGATGGAGCCAAAGATGACAAGGATGATGAGGCCAACGATGAAGGTGACTGGGTTACGCATGGTCAGGTGGCGGGCTGAAAGAGAGGGTTGCGACGGGATGAAGCACAGGAAGGGGCCGGCGGTTGGAAGCCATCAACGACTTCCGGCTCGCAGTGATTGTCCCTGTCCTGCTGTGGCGGTTCATTTCTTCTGGGGAATTTCCAAATTGCTGAGCAGATCCTCGCGGATCTTGTCTTCGAGGTTGAGCTGGATCATCTCGTGGGCATTGGTGGTGGTGATGATGTATTTGCGGGATTTGGCGATGGCCTTGGCGAAAGCCTGCAAGTAGAGCCGCTGCGGATAAACCGTCGGCGCGGCCTCGAACGCGGCAATCTGATGCTGGAACTGGCCCGCGATGGCTCCTGCCTCGGCCACCCGGCGGACCTCGAAGGCGCGCGCGGAGTTCTGCACCTTCACTGCCTCGGCGGCGGCAAGCGCGTTGGTCTTGGCCGCGTCGCCCTGAGCAACCAGGATCTTGGCCGCCCGCGTCTGCTCCGCACCGATGACCGCCTCATACGCCTCCGCCACGCTCACGGGCGGATGCACGTCCTGAAGTCCGACGAAGAGGATGGAGACGCCCAGCTTTTCCTTGTCCGCCGAGTTCTGTATTCCCTGGAGCAGCGCCTCGGCCGCCTTCTGCCGCCCAGTGGACATGAACTCGAAGAAGTCCACGCTGACCAGATACCGGACGACTTCGCGCGTGGCGATGCGCTCCAGCAACTCGTCGGGATTGGCATGGTTGCGCGCCCACGCCACGATGTCCTTGATCTGGTATTGGACCGGGACGCTGGCGGTCACGAGGTTGGCGGGCGGGGCCGTCTTCTCGCTGTCCACGCTGGCGGACGCGGCGTTGGCCTGCTCCCGGTTGGCAACCGGCAGATTGAACTCCTCCTTGTAGTGGCTCTTGGTCCACACAATCGTTTTGTCCGCGCCCTGATCGTCGTCCTTGGCCACCACCCCGACGGTGAAAGTGTGGATCCGATGCGTTTGAAAACGATGCACCACATCCACCGGCCACGGCCATTTGAGATGAAGACCGGGATTCAGCATCGGGCGGCTGGCCACCGGTTCCCCGTAGCGCTCCAGCAGGGCCTGCTCTTCCGGCTCGATGAAAACGAAGCTTGTGGACAGCCAAAGCAGTCCGGCTTGGATCAGCGCCAGCCAGAGGAACGCCTTTTGCAGGAACTGGAAAAACCAAGTCTCGGAAACCTTGAATCCAAACTGGTAATCGAGCGCGTGGGCCGCCGTGGTGAACAAGCTCTCCGGCTGCCCCAGCAACCCCACCAACCGGCTCTCGTAAAGCACCCGCGCCACCTGGCCGCGCACGCGCGGACGGTAGAGTTCCAACACCAGCGCCATCAGGTTTTCCGCCGCCGCCAGCGTGAGCATCACGCATAATGCGCGGGCGAGGTATAAATCCATCCGGCTGTGGCCGAAGTAGATGGCCACATTGGCCCCCGCCGCCAGCAGGCTCAAATAGGCACCCAGCAACAGATAACTGCCGCCCGGCTGCAGCAGCCGGTGCCCCTCCAAGCGCGCC
>CAIPBN010000502.1 GCA_903863315.1 uncultured Verrucomicrobiota bacterium
CTGGTTGCGCTCCTGCGCCAGCGCCTGCCAGGTGTCATCCGGCTCCTGTCCCGGGCGCGGTTTGCCCCGTTGCAGCTGCTCGCGGCGGGCCTGATACACGCGGCCCACGTCCATCAGCACCAGGTCCACGATCGTCTGGTCCGGGCAGCCCACATCCCGCAGCTTCTGGATGTAGGCGGCGTAATCGCTGCTCTCCAGTTCGCGCCAGTGCCACGCGCGCTGGAAGGGCGGCGCATTGGTTGCGGCCGGCTCGGGCCGGGATGGGGTCATGACGGGGCTCATCGGTGAGGGGAGTGGCACGCTCGGCCCCGTGACCGGATGGGTGGGGACGGCGGGGCGCGGCGCGCGCGCGGGCTCCTGGCTCTGCCAATGAAGGATGGCCACCGCCCCGGCCACCGGCCACCCCAGGCGGGGCAGCCACCACTGCAGGAGAGACTTCGGCTTCCGGCGCAATCGGTGTTCAGTCATGGCGGGCGGGGGAGGAGGCGGGCGGCGCTGGCACGCCCGGTGTAAGACTTAGATGTATCGCGAGCGCGGCGCGCGGGTGATGTTGTCGAACGAGTGGAGCACCTGGCCCAGGTTGCTCACCGTGGGCAGCGCCGCCCACCGGTTGTTGCGGTCATTGCCAAAGGTCAGCATGCCGCTGTGATTGGTCACCACCTCGTCCGCCTTCCGATCGGGATCGTAGGCGCCGAACACGCGCCGGATCACTTCCGTGTCCGCCGGCGTGCCCACGGCAAAGGTCCAGCCGGCCCGGCCCTTGGCCTCGCGGGTCTCCATGTAGAAGCGCAGCGCCTCGGGCGTGTCCTCGGCCGGGTCCACGCTCAACGAGACCATGAACACATCCTTGCCCATGCGCGGCTTGAGCGCGTCATGGATGCGGCACATCGCCTCCGTGTTGCCGGCGCAGATGCCCCGGCACCGGACATACATGAAGTTGATGAACACCATCTTCCCGGCGATCAGGTCCGTGTAGAACCGGTAGGACCGGTCGTCATGGCCGGTCACCACCGCGTCGGGGAACCGGTCGGACACCAAGCCGTTGTTCCGGTGCTTGAGGTAAGGGTTGACGTCGTTGGCCCGGGGGTAACTCCCCTTGGCGGCGGGGCGGGCGGGGGCTTCCGCCGCCCGCACCGCGCCGGCCAGGAACAAGGGCCCCATCCCGCTGATGAACGTTCGCAGATTCAAGTGCATGTTTCCTCCACTAGGCTGATCAAGAGATGGGGCGTGATGGTTACAGGAACAGGTGGTTGTGCGGGTCCGCGAGTTCCTCGGCGGGGATGCCGCAGATCTCGGGCGGCACGCTGAAGGACTGGCCGGTCAGCGGGCTGGGGCTGCCGGGCGGCCGCGGGTCGAACTGCTTCATCATGCGCATGTCCTCGTGGTTGAGGTTGTGGCAGTGGAACACGATCGGGCCCGTGAAGGTGCGGAACTTCATGAAGAGCTCCACGGTGGTGTTCCCTTCCAGGATCGAGGTGTCCACCTTGGCGGCGTTGAACGCGCTCGGGCGGCTACCATTGATCTTTTGAATCTGGTGGGCCTCCAGGTGGATGTGGATGGGGTGCCACCAGCCGCCGGACTTATTCTGCAGAATCCAGCGCTCGGCACCGTTCAACTGCGGCTGCGCATCCGCGCGGCGGGGGTCCCAGAGTTCCTTGTTCACCTGCCACACGCCATTGCCGCGCTCGAAGGTGAAGACCCGCGTGGTCTGGATCTCGCTGGGCAGGATGGGCACGTGCGGGCGGAGCCGCGTGCCCACGGCTACCTTGATGTCGTTGGCCACCGGGGCACCTTCGACGATGAATTTCATGACCGGCTTGGCATTGGCCAGATCGATCTTATCCGGGCCGCGACCATTGGTCTGGGTGTAGGCGTTCTGGAGGAACACCTCTTTGGGCGCGTTGCGGAAGTCGATGATTACGTCCGCGCGCTTGGCCGGCGTGAGGGTGAAGCTGGTCGCCCCCACCGCCTGCGGCAGCAGCCATGCGTCATTCCCGATCATCAGGAACGGCATGTTGTTGCTCATCTTGAAGTGGAACACCCGCGCCAGCGCGGCGCCGAGGAAGCGGAAGCGATACTTGCGCCGCTGCACCTTCATCACCGGGAACGCGTTGCCGTTGACGCAGATCAGGTCGCCCAGGTAGCCATCATGTTCGAGCGGGTCCCAGAACTGCGTGCCATCGGCGTTGAGCCGGCGGTCGCTGAAGGCCAGCGGCACGTCCGTGTCCCCGTAGGTCGGCGGCAGCACGTTGCTCGCGATGAGCTGCTTCTCCAGATCATCCGTGAAGAGGTGGAAGCCCGCGTGGCAGCTCGCCGCATTGATGGCGGTGAAGTCATTGCCGTGGTCGTGATACCACATGGTCGAGGGCGCCTCGCTCATGTCAAACGGGCCGCCGGGATGCTCCCGGGGCACGATGTTCGGGTAGTAGTAATCCCGGGTCTTGCCGGGGTGGACGTAGAAGTTCGGATGCCCGTCCGCGTGCGCGGGCGTGTGACCGCCGTGCAGGTGGAGAGAGGTTTCCGTGTCCCCGTGGTTCGTCACGCGCACCACGCAGGGCTCGTTGAAGTTCGAGAGGAAGGTGGGACCCGGCCAGATGGCGTTATAGCCCGCGCACGGCGTCTCCACGCCCGGCAGAATCTGTTGGGTGGTGGGCAGAATGTCCACCTTGTAGGTCTTCAGCGCGGCGTCATTCCAATCCGCTCCGTGCGCGGGATGCGACTTGGAAAACTCGGGCGCGATGCCGTGATACACCGCCGCCGAGCCCAAAGAAGCCTGCGCCGAACCGGGAGCCGGGGTGAGGGCCGTGGGCTGAATGACCGGCGGCTTGAACAACGGCACCGTGAAGGGGGTGAAGTTGAACGGCGTGGGCGGCAAATTGGTGGGGTCCGTGAGGAGCTCGGGCCTGGCCGCCTTGCCGAAGGTCTTCACAAAGGGCGCCAGCGCCGCCACGCCCGCCATGGGCGCCAGGCTGCGGGTCAGGAAGGAACGCCGGGAGGGATTCTGCACATTTGCTTTAACTGTCTTTTGCTTCATGGCTTCAGTTTTAATTTTGATTTCTGCTTCAGGCCCATGCACGGGCTGCGCCTGACCCCAATGCTAGTCTCGTGCCAGCCGGTCGCCCGCCTCGTTGGCACACTGGGGAATGTTCCTAAAGACCAAGAAATATTGGGAAATCTCGGTTTTTTAATTTTCCGTCACCGGGCAAAACCAAGGGCGTAAATAGGATGGGCCGGTCATTTACCGGACGTTTTTCCCGGGCGGTCTGTAAAAGCTGCCAGTGGCCCGTGAGCGGAGGGTAGACGGCCGGCGGCCGAGTCAAGCGGGCTGCCCAGACTCGATCCGGCTGGTTCCGCTGCCTGGGCGTGGGCGCCGGAGTTGGCAGGTAATCGGACGGCAGGAGGAGCGCTGGGACGCGCGGAGTTCAGCAGTCCATGCGCAGGCGGGTGAGGGCTTCCTTGAGGCTGGCCACGCCCAGCCGGCGCAGGATGGCGGAACGATGCGTGGCCACGGTGTGCTCGGAGAGGCAGAGCTGCTCCGCCACCCGGGCGAGGGAGAGCCCCTTGGCCAGCAGTTGGAGGACTTGGTATTGGCGTGGGTTCAGCGCGACCTCTGGCGGCTGAAGATCAGGCAGGGGCGCGTTCTTGATCTCCAGCAGCCGGGCGGCCGCCGCAGCGGACACGGGGTGCCCGCCCGCCGCCGCTTCGCGAACGATGGCGGGCAAGGTGGTGAGGGGATCGTTCTTGTAGAGGAATCCCACGGCCCCCGCCCGCACGGCCCCCGCCGGCAGGCCGTCCAGATCGTAGTGGCTGCACACCACCGAGCGCACGCGCGGGAGTTGTTCCTTCACGCGGCGGATCAGCTCGATGCCGTCCATGCGGTCCGGTCCCAAGTGCCAGTCCACGAGCAACACGCGGGGCGGTCGTTGAGCGATTTTCAGGAGCGCGGTCTCCGCGTCCGGGTAGGTCTCAAGCACGCGGAGGTCAGGGGTGAGATTGAGGCACAACTCCACCAACTGGCGGCGCCGCGCGTCATCCTCGACCAGACTGACCGAGACATGGCGGCGGCTGGTGAAGTGGCTGGCCATGGGCTGCGGCTCTTAGAGCAAATCCTGCCCAGCGAAGGCAAGCGCAGAACGCCGACGTAATCAAATTACTCCAAAAGGAGTAATGGGTTTATGACAGGCTAGCTACAACGGCTGAAACAAGGCAGAGTCCGGTGTCTGAGCGGGCTGGATTTGCGGGTCCCAGCGGGCCGGCTGAGCGTGCCAGCCGGCATCGGGTCTGGGCGGCACCTAGGCCTCAGGATTCAAGGCCGACGAGACGACCAGATGCAGGAAGTGGACGCCGTTGATCTCGTGGAAGACGGGCTCGACGTTCAAGTGATAAGCCAGGCCGACCACCCGCGCGGCTTCGGCGGCCACCGTGAGCCCATCCTGCTGACCGCAGGTCACACAGAGCATGCGGCCGCCGCCGAGTTCGGTGATGCTCTTGAGACAGGGCCAATGGAAGTCCGGCCGCGCGCCCATGGCGCGGTGGCTCAGCGAAGCAAGATTGCTGATCACCTGCGGATACTTCCAGCCGCGTTCGCGCAGACCCACAGCCAGCTCGTAGAGCACGGCGGACGGGGGAATCTGCTGCGCGAGTTCGCGCGCCCGCTCGCATGGATCTTGAGCGCACTTGCGCACGTTGACGGCGGGGGCGTCACCTGAGCGGTTGATGGTGGCCAGCTTGCCGGCCTCGAGGGTGATCGGGGCGGGGACTGCCGTGGCAAACACCGCAAGGGGATTCACCAGGAAGGAGAGTTGGGAACCTGCGATGGCTCGCTTGCCGAGGAGCAAGTCCAACAGTGACGCGTTTTCTAAAGACATGCCTTGAGGTGGGTTTGGAGCTGGGCTTGGAGAGGTTCAGGGCCGGCGGCGGATCTGATAGAACCGCATCGCGCGGCTAATGTTGGCCGGATCAAGAATCTTGATCTGGCCGGCGACGACGGTGACGCCGTCCAGCAGGGGCAGCCAGGGACCGTTGGCTGTATCACGGTAGAAAGCCTCAATTTTACCCTTTTCGGCATCCGGGATTTCCTGGCCGTCGTCCGCACCCACGTTGAGTTCGACCGTGCCGTCGGGATTGCGCTTGCCACCGCCCGCACGCAGGCGGCGTTCGGAACTGATAGGAGCGTCGAGGTTCTGATAAACGGTGGGCAGCACGGTCGCATTGGCATCCACGAGCTGGCGGGTGGTGGGGCCGTCGACCAGCTGGACGGCGGACTGCGTGGCCGATACGGTGGCCGCGAGCGAGACGCGGAGCTTGACGAGTTTCTTGGTGCCGGCCGGCAGGCTCTGGCCGGTAGGCATGGTCAGCAGGACGCCGACGCGACCGGTGGCGGCCTGGGTGGAGTTCTCCAACAAGCTCAGGCCGGGGATGTCGTCACCGAAGCGCACGCTCTCGAAGGTCATGACGGCGGGGTCGAAGGCGAGGGTGAAGCCCAGGCCGTTCTCGCCGCCTGCGGACTCGAGCTCGACCGTCAGGTCGTTGCGCTGGCCGGGCACCAGGGCGCCGGTGAGGCGCAGCGTGCGCTCAACGGCAGCGGCCCGTGGCATCACCTGGTCGTCACCGGTCACCGGGCCGGTGAGCGTTTGGGCGGCAGCGGTTTGGGTCAGGCCGATTGCGACGATGAGCCCGAGCGAATGCCCCACGGAGGCGAGGTGGGAGCCAGCGCTGGCAAGTTTGCCAACGAGCTGGTTGAACAGCGGACAGTTTTCAGAGGGCATGTTAGATGTGAATTTGAGTTTGGAGCTGGGCAGGGAGAGGTTCAGGGCCGTGGCCAACGAGGTGCCGCAAACGCGGATGCGGGAGCGCAGTCTGGCTTGGGCGGGACGCAACAACGTGGCGGGCTGGCAGGTGATGAAAGACGGATGGGAGTTGCCCCGCCGAAGCCCGTAAGGCCGATCGACCCGTGGGTGGCGGTAAATTGCGTGAACATTTGCACGCCAGCCCTATTGCAGGTGCCGTGCCGAGGTCCAGGTCATCCTGATGGGTGCCTGAATTACTGGCTTTTATTGGGGTTTTTGAGAATGTGTAAGTCAAGCCAGTCACCGACTCCGGTTCAGGAGGGTGACGCTTTTACAGTCTCCCGGCTGAATCAGGAAAAGTCTCCCGGCTGAATCAGGAAAAAGATACTGGCTCGACCCGCCCTACAGTGGCCAAGCAAGGGACGGAAAATCCAAAGGTGCGCGGACCCGGACGCAGTTGGCCCGGAAATCAATGATTCCAGGGCCAAAAGCTGGCTGACTGGAGACAGTTCCGGACGGCGTGCGATCTGGCACGGCACTTGCGAAGGGGAATGGTATGACATTTGATTCGTCCTTCGGTTCCGCAGTCACCACTCCGGCACGTAACCAGCGCACGCTCATCCGCAGGCATCCCGGGTCCAATGCCCCTCAGCCGGAAATCATCCCCCAACGGCACCAATATCGCTATCCGTGGCGAGCCGCGGTGGGCCTGGCCCTCGGCGCTGTGTCCGTGCCCACGCTGTTCATGATCTTCCTCTATTGTTGCGAACGCTTCGGAGAGCCGGGCCTATAAGCGCACGAGCCTGCTGGTGATGACCAACCTGCCCTTTGCCCAATGGAGCGGCTGGGCAGCGAGCGGCTGACCGGCGCGTTGCTGGACCGTTTGACGCACCGGGTGCACATCCTGGAAACCAACGGCCAGAGCTACCGGCTGCAAGATGCCAACGGGCGGCTGAAACGGAAGTGAGCCCAACGAACCTTTGACCGCAGGCGGGCGCGAGCTGGGGGCTCGCAGCTCGTCCTCCTGCTCGGTTCTACCTCGCTGCGAACTTCTCGGCCTTGACCTCGAAGGCCAGAAACCGTTCCCTTCGTCCGGAAGGTGTCTCACTTTTCGAGCGCCACCCGCCGCACTTTTCGAGCGGCTTTTACACAACCACAGTGCGTCCCCACCTTGAACCGCCTGAAGTCCGGGGGAGTTTTGTCAACAAGCCCCCGATGAAGCCTGCAGCCAGCTCCGGGCCAGCTGCGACCGGGGCAGTTTGCCTTTACGACCGACCGCACAACCAACTACCGCTCCGGTGGTGGCGTGCGTGGGCGGGCTGCCTGCTCCCATTATTGGCGTTATACCTGATCGTGGCCGGGGCAAACGCGGCTGAACCGGCTCCGCTGGTCGCCGGGCAGCCGCTGATCGTCGGCAGCGAGCTGGATTATCCGCCGTTCGCCCTGGTGAACCAAGACCAGACGGCAGGTGGATTCACGGTGGAATTGTGGCAGGCGGTGGCCAGGGAGGCGGGCCTCAACGCGACGATCCGCACCGGGCCTTTCCACGAGATCCTGAACAATTTCAAGTCGGACAAGGTTGACGTGATGATCAACTTGGCCCAGTCCGAGGCCCGCAAGGAATTCGCGTCCTTCGCCGTGCCCCACGTGACGATGTATGGCGCAATCTTCGTGCGCAAGGGCGACACCCGCATCCGCACCGAGCTCGACCTTACGGACAAAACCTTGATCGTGCTCAACAAAGATCTGGCGCATGACTACGCCATAGGGCGGGGCTGGAAGAAGCTGCTGCTGGTGGACGATACTGCCGCCGGCATGACCAAGCTGGCTGCGGGGCAGGCCGACGCGATGCTCGTGGGCAAGCTCGTAGGCCTGAACACCCTGCGAGAGAAGGACATCAAGGCGGTCGAGCCCGTAGGTGCCCGGCTTGAGTTCTTCCAAAAGTTTGCCTTCGCGGTGAAGAAGGACCGCCCCGGAAGCTCGGAACTGCTCAGCAAGCTCAACGAGGCACTCGCGGTGGTAAAGGCCAGCGGCACTTACGATGCACTCTACGAAAAGTGGTTCGGCATTCTGGAGCCCCGGCGGCTCTCCTGGACTCAAGTGCTGAAATACTTGCTGCCCGCGCTCGGCTTGCTGCTGCTGGCCATCGTGGCTTACTTGCATGAGCGGCGGCTCCGCATGCGACTGGATGATTCCAACTCTCTGCTCAACGCCACGCTGGAGTCCACAGCTGATGGCCTGCTAGTGATTGACCAGCAGCACACCATCCTTGCCTACAATCAAAACTTCGCCAACCTCTGGCAGGTGCCGCAGGCGATGATGGCCCGGCGCAACAGCCATGAAGTGATGGGGTTCGCAGCCTGTCAGGCGGCTGAGCCGGATTTGTTCCTGATGAAGGTCCGTGAACTCGGCGACCTGGCCGAGGCCGAAGGGTCCGACTTGGTGCGGCTCAAGGACGGGCGATGCTTGGAGCGCTCCTCGAAGCCGAAGCGCCTGCACGGGCCGCCCACCGGTCGCGTCTGGAGCTTCCGCGACGTCACCGAGCGCGAAGCGGCGGCCAACCGCATCCTGCGCTTCAACCAGGAGCTCGAAGGGCGCGTCCACGAGCGCACCCGCCAGTTGGAAGATGCCAACCGGGATCTGGAACGTCTTTCTTACGTCGCCTCCCGCACCGGCAACGCGGTCATCATTACTGATCCGGAAGGCCGGATCGAATGGGTGAACGACAGCTTCGAACGCATCAGTGGATGGCCCAAGGCCGAGGTGCTTGGCAAGCGGCCTGGAAGCTTCCTGCAGGGCAAGGGAACCGATCGTGACACCGTTGAACGTATTCGAGCGGCACTGCGACACCGGCAACCGATCCAATTCGAACTGCTCAACTATAACCGCGAGGGACAAGGCTACTGGATGGAGGCGGAGATCTGTCCCGTTTTCAACAAAGCCGGGGGGCTGGTCAATTTCATCGCGGTTGAGGCGGACGTCACTGAGCGCCACCAGACCGCGGCCAAGCTCCGCCAGCAAAGCCAAGAACTCACAGAGTTGAACGCAAACCTTGGGAAGGCCGTCAGCTCGCGCGACCAGTTTCTCGCCGCCATGAGCCACGAACTGCGCACGCCCCTCAACGGCGTGCTCACGCTTTCCGAATTACTGCTAGAGGGCATCCACGGCCCCCTTACCAGCCGGCAAGACGCCTCCCTGCGACAGATCCAAGAGTGCGGCCACCACCTCCTCGAACTCATCAACGACGTCCTCGACCTCGCCAAGATCGAGGCCGGTAATGTGACATTGGAGCCGGTCCAGTGCGACGCCATGGATCTCTGTGAGGCCAGCGTGCGCCTGGTCCGGGCCACCGCCCAGAAAAAGTCCCAGCAAATCCAGCTCTCGGTCGAACCACCGGGCCTAACCGTCCGCGCCGACGCACGACGGATGAAGCAGATGCTCGTAAACCTGCTGAGCAATGCGATCAAGTTCACCCCTGAGCGCGGAAACCTTGGGTTGCAGGTCTCCGCCACCGGCCAAGAAATCCGTTTCGAAGTGTGGGACGAAGGCATTGGAATCCCAGGCGACCAGCTCGACCGCTTGTTCAAACCCTTTGTTCAGCTCGACAGCCGGCTCTCGCGTCAATACTCGGGCACCGGACTTGGGCTGGCGTTGGTCCGGCAGCTTGCCACCCTGCATGGCGGTCGCGTGGAGGTGGCGAGCGAACCGGGGAAAGGCAGCCGATTTGTCGTGACCCTGCCCTGGGATGGCACCCTCACGACCACCAAGCCCCGAACCAAACACGAGCCGCCGCTGCAAGCCCCCGTGTCCACCCAGCCGCTCGTCCTCGTGGCGGAGGACAACCCCACGAATTACGAGGCCGTGCAATCCTACCTTGAGGCCACCGGCTTCCGCGTAATCCACGCCGAGGACGGCGTGCAGGCGCTGGCGCGCCTCCAGGCAGACCGGCCCGACATCGTGCTTATGGACATTCAGATGCCGGAGATGGACGGGCTCGAAGCGACCCGCCGCATCCGCCAGCTAGCGGACGAGCAGCTCCGTCAAATGCCCGTGGTCGCTCTGACCGCCTTGGCCATGCCCGGGGACAAAGAGCGGTGCATCACGGCCGGGGCCACGGCCTACCTCACCAAGCCGATGCACATGCGCGAGCTGGTCACGCTGATGCACGCCTTGATTCGCAGCCACAAGGGATGACTGGGCGTCAGCCAGTGCCTCCCCGTCTCCCGGAGAATCTGAAGCCTGTCTAATCCCTCAACCAACACTCCCTGCCGTATGTCTGCCCAGCCCTCCTTAGTGCGATAC
>CAIPBN010000503.1 GCA_903863315.1 uncultured Verrucomicrobiota bacterium
AGTCCGAACACCATAGGGCGCGATGCCGAGTAACTCCGGTTCAGCCGGAGATACACGCGGGCGATGCTGCCGTGAGGCGCATCGACGGACAGTGCCACAGAAACTGAGACCGCCGTGCCGGGCAACCGGCGCGGTCAGGGTGAAAAGGTGCGGTAAGAGCGCACCGCCCCAAGCGCAAGCGCGGGGGCACGGCAAACCCCATCGGGTGCAAGGCCAAATAGGGAACCACCGGAGCGGCTCGCTCCAGTTCTCGCGCAAGCGGGATGGGTTCCGGGTATTGGCTGCTCAGACAAATGATTCTCTCCGGCCGCAAGGCTGAAGACAGAATTCGGCTTACAGCCCTTCCGAAGCCATTTTCGAACAGGTTGGGCACCGGCCACGCCTTTACCCGTCTGCTTATTGCAGTCGAATAATTCTTTACTCCCCGCTTGCTGTTTTCCAGATTCGCCGCCCGATGTCAGTTGTTACCCCATCCGGTCGCGGCTCCATGCCGGCCGCCTCAGCGACCGCCCCAGCCGGTCAGTTCTCCACGGCCGCCCTCACGGCTGCCACCCGGCGGTCGCAAGACTACCTGCTGGGCGTTCAGCATCCCGAGGGCTACTGGGTGGGCGAACTGCTCGTGGACTCCACGCTCGTCTCGGACATGGTGGCGTATCACCACTGGTCCGACACCGTGGACCCCGAGTGGCAGCGGCGGGCGGTGAACCACATCTTCGAGCGTCAGCTTGAGGACGGCGGCTGGAACATCTATCCGCACGGTCCTGCGGAGGTGAACGCCACCGTGAAGGCGTATCTCGCACTCAAGCTGGCCGGCGTCCCGGTCACTGATCCGCGCATGCTCAAGGCGCGTGAGCTGGCCCGCAACCTCGGCGGCGTGCCGCGCATGAACACCTTCTCCAAGCTGTATCTCGCCCTCCTCGGCCTGGTCGGCTGGAACCATGTGCCTTCCATTCCCTGCGAGGTGCTGCTCATCGGCAAATGGTTTCATGTCAACTTCTGGGACATGTCCAACTGGTCGCGGGCCATGCTCGTGCCGCTGGCGATCATCAACCACTTCCGCCCCACCCGGCCGCTGAAGAACGGCGTGAACCTCGACGAGCTGTATCCCGACGGAAAGCGCGAGTTGGAAGAGGCGCTGCGCCCGCGTTACTTCGATTTCGGCCTGCGCAACGCCTTCCTCTGGCTCGACCGCCTGCACAAGCTCGCGGAGTGGGTCGCGCGCAAGAGTGTCCACCCCTTCCGCAAGCGGGCGTTGAAGAAGTGCGAGCAGTGGATGCTGGAACGTTACGAGGGCAGCGACGGTCTGGCCGCGATTTTCCCCGCGATGCTCAACAGTGTCATCGCGCTCGAAGCGCTGGGGTATCCGAAGGACCACCCGATCTTTGCCCGGGAATATCGGGAGTTGAAGCGGCTCGAACATCACACGGCCGATTCCATGCGCATTGAGCCGTGCTTCTCGCCGGTGTGGGACACGGCCATCGTCAGCATCTGCCTCCGTGAATCCGGCGTGCCGGCGGAACATCCGCAGCTTCAGCGCGCCGCCCACTGGCTCATCGACCGCGAGATTCGTTTTCGCGGTGACTGGTATCACAAGAACCCCGTGGACGTGGAGCCGAGCGGCTGGGTCTTCGAGTTCAACAACAAGTGGAACCCGGACGTGGACGACACCGCGATGGTGCTGCTCGCGCTGCGCCAGATCCCCACGGCCGACGGGAAGCGTCGCGACGAGTGTTTCCGGCGGGGCTACAACTGGATGCTCGCCTTCCAGTGCCGGGACGGCGGCTGGGCGGCCTTCGACAAGGACTGCACCAAGAGCATTTTGGAGAAGGTTCCCTTCGCCGACCACAACGCGATGCTCGACCCCGAGTGCGTGGACATCACCGCGCGCATTCTGGAAGTCATGGGCCTCGAAGGCGTGCGCAAGGATCATCCGCAGGTGCGGCGCGGGCTGGCCTTCATCAAGAAATCCCAGGAGGAAGATGGTTCCTTCTACGGCCGCTGGGGCGTGAACTACGTTTATGGCACGTGGCAGGTATTGCGCGGCTTGAAGGCGCTCGACTACGACATGACCGAGCCGTGGCTGCTGCGCGGGCGCGACTGGCTCATCTCCGTGCAGCACGAGGACGGTGGCTGGGGCGAGCGCTGCAACACCTACGACGATCCGGTCCACAAGGGCAGGGGACCCAGCACCGCTTCTCAAACGGGCTGGGCGGTCATGGGTCTCTGCACGTTTGGCGATCCGGATTTGCCGGCGCTTCAGCGGGGCATTGAGTATCTCTGCCGCACGCAGAATCCCGATGGCTCGTGGTCCGAGGACGAGATCACCGGCACCGGCTTTCCGAAGGTTTTCTACCTCAAATACGACATGTATCGGAACGCCTGGCCGCTGCTGGCACTGGCGACCTACCAGCAAATCCTTGATGCGAAGGCGGCGAAAGCCAATGGCCACAGCGCAGGGGCTTCCGCTTCTTCCTCCGCCCGAGTGCCCGCAGCCCTGTCCCGGTGAGCCGCTCCATCCTCGTTTGCTTTGCGGTCAAGGAGGAGGCCGCGCCGTTTCTCCGCCAGCTTCCCGTGGGCGTTGAAACCTTGGTCACGGGCATGGGGGCCGCTGCCGCTGAACGTGCGACGCGGCCTCGACTCGCCGCGCGGGAGTGGGATTTTGTCTTCACCTGTGGCTTCGCCGGTGGGCTGAATCCTGCGCTTCGCTCGGAGACGGTCATCTTCGAGGCGGATGAGAAATTTCCGTTGCTTCAGGAGTTGCGCAGGGCCGGGGCGGCACCGGCCCGCTTCCACTGCGCGGATCGGGTGGCAGTTACAGCCGCCGAAAAATCCCAACTGCGGGCTCGCATCGGTGCGGACGCTGTGGAGATGGAATCGGGCGTCATCCGCCGGCTCTGCCGTGAGCGCGGTGTGCCCAGCGCCACGGTGCGGGTCATTTCCGACACGGCGGACGAGGCGCTCCCGCTGGACTTCAACACGCTGATGAAACCGGACGGCACGCTGAACTTTGGCAAGCTGTTGGGGGCCGTCCTCTGTCGTCCGCAGAAAATCCCCGCTCTCATCGCCCTTGGCCAGCGTTCCAAGTCTGCCGCCCAACGGCTGGCCACCGTGCTGCACGAGACGTTGGGTGCGGCGGGCGTGGGCGGTCGGTAGTTGCGCCCAAGGGATCGAACTGCGCCATCCGGCTCTGTCCTCGGCTGCGGCAGCCGACCGTGCTCACTCTTGGAGCCGCGCTGCCAGCAGCCTTGGCTTGCGGTCGCGGAGCGGGAGCCAGACCCGGAACTGGGTGCCTTCATCCACCCGGCTTTCCAGCTCAATCCGCCCGCCGTGGTCACGCACGATCCGCTGCACAATCATCAGGCCCAGTCCGGTGCCCTTGGCCTTGGTGGTGTAGAACGGCTCGAAGATGCGGTTGATCTGATCCTGCGGAATGCCGCCGCCGGTGTCATTGATGTTGAACCAGACGCCGTCCGCGCCCTCACCCGTGGTGAGCGTGAGGGTGCCGCCCTTGGTCATGGCCTGCATGGCGTTCTTGATGAGGTTCACGAGCACCTGCTGGATTTGCGCGCTGTCCATCGGCGCGAGGGGCAGGCTGGAGGCCAGCTTCTGCTCGACGTGCAGGCGGCGGTTCTTCAGCTCGGGGCCGAGCAGGGCGAGTGACTCGCGAATGACTTCGTTCAAGGATGCCGGCTGAAGCTTGGGCGGCGATGGGCGGATGGCCTGGAGGAATTGCGAGACGATGTAGTCGAGACGGGTGATCTCGCCCTTCGCGACATCGAGATAGCCCTGCAGCTTGTCAGCGACCGACACGGTCTCGGCGTCGGCCCGGCGCGACTGGCGGTAGCGGGTGAGACGCGAGGGCTTTGGACCGGCATCGGGCACCCGGAGCTTCTTCAACTCACGCTCCATGAGCTGAAGGTGGATGTGCAGCGCGTTGAGCGGGTTGCCGATCTCGTGTGCGACGCTGGCGGCGAGGAGTGTCAACGCCTGCATGCGCTCGCTTTCGATGGCCTCGAAGGTTTTCTGTCGCGCTTCGGTGGCGTCATGGAGGATGAGCGCGACCCCGGATGCGCCCGTCGCCTCCCCGTCGAGCGGCGCAGCGTAGAGCCGGAGGAAGCGCGGGCGCGGCCATTCGACTTCCAGTTCGTGACGGACCACTTGCCTTCCGCCTGTGGCGTCGGCCCGGAGCAGGCTTTTCACATCCAGACCCGGCAGGAACCGGGTGATGGGCTGCCCTTCTGAGGAATCATGCGTCAAGCCAAGCAGCGTGGTGACGGCCTCGTTGAAGTAGAGGACCCGGCCCTGCTCGTCCACCACCAGGACGCCGTCCTCGATCACGTCGAAGAGCGTCTCGAGAAAGCTGCGCTCCCGGGCGAGCCGTTCGATGACGGTCTGCAAGCCCTGGGTGTCCAGCCGGCCGATGCGGCCAAGCACCTTGTCGAGAAAACTGGATTTCTGCGGGGGCATCAGCGACGCGGAGCCGGGCTCAGAACCACTTTCGCTTCTTCACATACCACCAGGTTACCAGAGTGGTGAAGGCGGTGAGGCCGAACACGAACGAATAGCCGTGCAGCCATTTTAGCTCCGGCATGGTCTCGAAGTTCATGCCATACCAGGTGCCGATCAGCATCGCCGGCGTGGTGACGATGGTGATGAGCGTCAGCGCCTTGACCGTCTCGCCAGTCTTGTTCGACGTCATGCTCAGGTGGATGTGCAGGATGCCCGTGAGCGAGTCCGTGAAGTTCTGGGCCAGCGTGGCGATGTGGAAGAGACGGTCGTAAATGTCGCGGAAGTAGGGGACCAGATGCGCGCGGATGAGCTTGAACTCCCCTTGGGCGAAACGTTTCAGCACCTCCTGCTGCGGGCCGATGATCTGGCGCAGATGGAGCACCTCGCGCTTGATGCCGATGATTTTGTTCAAGGTCCGCTG
>CAIPBN010000504.1 GCA_903863315.1 uncultured Verrucomicrobiota bacterium
CGCCGACGGCCCCCGCCGCGCCGCCATCACCGCGAACAGCGTGGACGGCAACGTCATTTCGGTGGTTCTCGAAGCAACTCAAACCGACTCTCCCGCCCCCACCGGGGGACAGGGCTGTGTTGAGGGAGCGAGAGCAACGAAATCATTTCATAGCTTCCTCACGTCGGCTGTCTCCAAGCGAAATGAAGCTCTCTTCACCTTCGCCGCCGCCGATGCTGCCGGGATCGGCGCGCAACTGGATTCGCTCCGTCGTCTCGCCGCCGCTTCGCCGAACGTTTCGCTGGATACGCTCGCGCGCCGCTGGCACGCGAGCGCCGAGCAAGGCTCGGCGCTTCACAGGCTTGCCTTCAACGCCCAGGACCGTGCGCAGCTCACGCGCTTGCTGGACGCCGCTGCCCACGCCGTTCGCAATTCCAAAGCTGAACTCACCGACCATCGCGACCGGGACCGGCTGTTCTTCACCCCGCCCGCGCAACGCGTGTCCGGCAAAGTCGCCTTCGTCTTCCCCGGGGCGGGTAATCACTTCGCCGACATGGGCCGCGAACTGGGCCTGCTGTTCCCCGATGCCCTCCGCGCTCAAGACCGCGAAAACGAGCGCCTCGCCAGCCAGATGTTCGCCGGCCAGTTCTGGAACGCCACCGCACCCGTCACCGACCAGCGCGCGTCCATCTGCGGGCAGGTCGCGCTCGGCGCGTTCGTCAGTGACATCGCGGTTTCGCTCGGCCTCAAGCCCGCCGCCGCGCTTGGCTACAGTCTCGGCGAGAGCACGAGTCTCTTCGCCCTGCGCGCGTGGACGGCGCGGGATGAGATGCTCGCCCGCGTCACGGCCTCGACGCTGTTCGCCAAAGACCTGACCGGCGAACCCGCCGCGCTGCGCCGCGCCTGGAAACTGTCCGCTAAGAAGTCCGTCGCGTGGCTTGCGGGCCTCGTGGACCGGCCCGCCGAAGAAGTCCGCGCCGCGATGGCCGGCAAGGCGCGCACTTACATCCTCATCGTCAACACGCCGCGCGAGTGCGTCATCGGCGGCGACGCAGAGCAGGTGCGCGCGGTCGTGGCGGCGCTCGGCTGCCATTTCTTCGCACTCGAGGGCGTGAGCACGGTGCACTGCGATTTGCTCAAGCCGGTGCTGGAGCCGTATCGCGAGCTGCATCGCTTCCCGACCACGCCACCAACCAGCGTGACGTTTTACAGCGGCGGCTGGGGTCGCAGCTACGTGCCCGACCGTGAGACAGCGGCCGATGCCATCGTCGCGCAGGCGAGTGCGACGATTGATTTCCCGCGCGTCGTGCGCGCGGCTTACGAGGACGGCGTGCGGTTCTTCATCGAGATGGGGCCGGGCGCTTCATGCTCGCGGATGATTGGCCAAATCCTTGAAGGCCAGCCGCACTTCGCCCGTTCGCTCTGCGTGTCGGCGAAGGAGCCGTTGCTGGAAGTGCTGCGGGTGGTTGGGGCGCTGTGGGCAGAGGGCTTGCCGGTGAACGTGGAGTCGCTCTACGGCACGGCAGAAGAGGAAGCTGCGCCAGAACCGGAGGGAAAGAAGGTGCTCATACCCATCAGCGGTGCACCCATCCTGGTGCCGGAGTTCGGGCGAGGAAGTGCTTCGAACGCTGAATCGCAAACTGGGGCGAACGGGTTGCGGTCGAACGCGTCCCCTCTCACCCCAGCCCACTCCCCAGAGGAGAGGGAGAATTTCAGGCCGCCTTTCGCGAGTTCGAACGCGTCCGGTTTCAGCCCGACGCGGAGTGCGTCTCTCCCTCTCCCGGCGGGGGAGGGCCGGGGTGAGGGGGAAAGCCGTGGTGTAGCCTCGGATATGGCCGCACTCACAAGCGCGCTCCCGGCCGACCCGTTTGAAGCCGAGCTGCTCACCGCGATGGCGCAGGCTCAGGCGACGACGTTGCAGGCGCACGAGGCTTATCTGGCGTTCTCGGAAGGCGTGTTCAAGACGCTGTCTGAGGCGGTGCAGACGCAGTTGGATTTGGTGGCGCGGGCAACGCGGGGCGAAAGCGGGGCGCAGGTTTTCCGCACCATTCTCCCTCACCCTCACCCTCTCCCAGCGGGAGAGGGCCGGGGTGAGGGAGAAAGCCACGCCCGCAACACGGACAGCGAATCGCCGATGACCCGTGCCGGCGGTTTGCAACCGCCGTCTCTTGGCTCCGACGCAGCTCAAACTCGGCGGTTGC
>CAIPBN010000505.1 GCA_903863315.1 uncultured Verrucomicrobiota bacterium
CGGCTCGTCGCGGATTTCCGCGCCAATCCCAATCTCATCATCCGCGTGCGCGGAGACAAGGACGGCAAGCTCGACTATGCCATGCAACTGCTCGATCGCTGCACCCGGCGGGGCATGACCCAGGTGAGCTTCAGCACTGAGTTGCGGTGAGGCGACGGCCTGACAGCGTGACCGCAGAATTTTTTACGATTCCTCAGAGCATCGCGTCGCAATTCTCGTCCAACAACCACTCGCCGGCCCCGCCGGTGCGTTTGTTCTGATATTGTTTGAGCCTGTGAACCGACGGTTGCACAACCAATGCCTTCTCGCCTCGGCAGCCATGCATGCGCTGCTGGTGGTGATCGTGATCGTTTCGCCTGCCTTCCTGCCGGACAAGCCCAAGCCCAGCACGCCCGTCCTCAACTTCCGCAAAGACAGTGAGCTGGAGGCCATTCTGCGCGCGGCCGAGACTCCCACCACCACCATCCCCGCACCAGTTCCGGCGGCACCGGTGGCTCCTGCGCCAGTTGAGCCTGCGCCCGCACCTGCGGCGCCTGCACCGCCCCCGCCCGCCGCCGTTCCCACCCCGCCTAAGAAGGCAGTTGAGCCACCCGCTCCCGCCCCCAAGCCCGTCGAGAAAGCCCAAGTGGCCCCGCCCAAGCCCCCCGAGCCCGCCAAGCGGGCACCCGTCAAAGAAGCTCCGCCCAAGATCGCCAAAGCCGATCCGCGCCCCTTGGCCGTCACGCCCAAGGGCAAGGAAGCTCTGCCCAAGAAAGACACTAAAAAGGACGCGAAGAAGACCAAGGAGCCCGAATCGGAGCCGGAACCAGCCGCAAAAAAAGCGAAGTCCACTCCCGCTCCTACCAAGTCCACCATCAAGATTGCGGACACCCAGCATCTCGTCTCCCGGCAGAACGAGCAGGCCGCCCAAGCCCGGGAAAAAGCCGAGGCCGACGCCCGTGCCAAGGCCCGTGCGGAGGAACACGCCGCCCAGTTCGCGCGCCAGCAGCTCGCGGCCAAGATGAAGACCATCATCGGCGGCCTGCAGGGCGGCCTGTCCGCTCCGGTCAACGTGCAGGTGGATGCCGGCGGCGGCCCCAACGCGCTCGCCTTTCTGGACTACGGCCAGAACATGGTGCGCCTCTACGAGCAGATGTGGATCACGCCGCCCAACCTGAGCGAGGCCAATGCGGTCGTGAGCGTCACCGTCACCGTGGGCCGCGATGGCCGGGTGCTCTCCTGGCGTTTGAACCGCCCCACCGGCAACGCGGCCATTGACAAATCCGTGCGCGAGACGCTCGAAAAAGTTCGCCAATTCGAGCCCTTCCCTGCGAACTTTCGGGAGTCGCAACGGACCTTTAACATCGACTTCAATCTGAAAGCCAAACGCTCTTCTGGATGAACTTAAACCGCCGCCAGTTTTCCGCCGCCCTGCTCGCTGCCGCCGCCGTTCCGTCGGGCACGTTCGCCGCCGATGCTACGCTCACCGTCAACAAGCTGGTGGACCCCTCCAAGCTGATCCCCATCGCGATCAGCGGCTTCACCGGCGAAGTGTTGAGCACGCTACGGTTCGACCTCGAAGTGGCCGGCTGCTCCGTGGTCAGCGCGGATCAGGCCGTCGCGCTTGTGCATGGCACCAATGGCGCGCGGCTCGAAGGCTTCGTTTCCGATCGCGCGAAGAATTACCTCCTGACCAAGGGCTACGCCGGAGCCGGCGCACGTCAGCTCGCGCACGCTTTTGCGGACGACGTGGTGTTTGCGCTGACCCGCACCCGGGGCATCGCCCAGACTCGCGTGGCCTTCAAATCCAAGGCCGCCAACAACACCGGCGAGATTTTCGTCGCCGACTACGATGGGCACAACGCCGTGGCCGTCACGCGCGACGGGTCGATCATCGCCGCGCCTTCCTGGGGGCCGGGCAGCCAGTGGCTGGCCTACACCTCCTACAAGCTCAACAACCCCGACATCTTCTCCCACAACCTGGTCACCGGCGAGCGCCACATCGTCGCGCGCTACGGCGGCTCGAACATGTCGCCGGCAGTCGCCCCCGGCGGACGATTGGTTGCGATGATCCTTAGCAAGGACGGCAAGCCGGATCTCTACGTGGCTGACATTCATGGCCGCGGGTTGCAGCAGCTCACCCGTTCCCGCGAAGGCGTTTCCTCACCGTGCTGGTCGCCCGATGGACAGTGGATTTGCTACGTGTCCAACGACGAGGGCCCGGCGCTGCTCTACCGCATCCCAGCCAACGGCGGCGCGCCCCAGCGGCTGCGCACCACCGGCGTCTTCAACGCCACCGAGCCCGACTGGTCGCCCGACGGCAAGAGCATTGCCTTCACCACCCAGGGCGGCGGTTTTGACATCTGCGTCGTGCCGGCCGGCGGCGGCGAGGTGCAGCGGCTGTGTGCCGGACAGGATCCCACATGGGCGCCGAACTCCCGCACCATCATGTTCTGCAAACGCGGGCGCGGCGGGCCGTTGTCCCTGTCTCTGCTTGACGTGCCCACCAAGCGCGTCAAGGATGTGCCGCTGAATTTCGGGAATTGCTCCCAGCCCACTTGGGCTCGCTGAAGTTTTTCACCAGTCAAACAACTATGAATCGCTCCCTTTTTCTCAAGTTCGCCGTCCTGACTTTGCTCTCGGCGGTCGCCATCACCGGTTGCAAAAAGACGCCCAAGAACGTCACGCCCATTTACGGTGCCAAGACCAATGTTGATGGCCGGGGCGGCCCTACGGACCCGACTTTCCCACAGACGTCCACCAATCCTCGAACTCCCCCCACGATCGGCCCCGGCGGCGATCTGCCTTCCACCACGCCCATCCGACCCGAGACATTTAATCCGCCGACTTCCAATCCGCCTACCAACTTCACGCCCACCAATCCCGAAGGCGGCTTCCGCTCCGCCGAGCTGGGTGAGTTCGAGGGTATGCTCACGGATCGCGAGGCGCTCCGCGGCAGCACGGTCCACTTCGATTACGACAAGTCCGTCGTGAAAGCCACCGAGGTCGTGAAGCTTCAGGAAGCTGTCAAGGCCCTCAAGGCCAACCCGAACTTCAAGTTGCTGGTGGAAGGCCATTGCGATGAGCGCGGCACCGAGGAATACAACCGCGCCCTCGGCGAGCGCCGTGCCCTCTCGGTCCGTGCCCAGTTGATCAAGTCGGGCATCGCCCCCACCCGCCTGCGCACGCTCTCCTACGGTGAAGACAAGCCCGCCGAGCTCGGCCACACCGAGGCCGCGTGGGCCAAGAACCGCCGCAGCGAACTCGTCCTCCTCAAGCCAAAGAATTGACTTGAAGGGAACCCGGTTCTTCCCGTCGAATAGCCGGACGTCTGCTGGCAACGGCAGACACCGAAAGACATCCGCCTGATGCCGGCATCCGCCTGATGTGTTTCGCAAACCTAAACAGTTAGTGAAACCATGAACGCACCAATGTTAGCCATGCTCGGTTGGCCGGAAATCATCGGCATCCTCGTCGTCGTCCTCATCCTCTTCGGCGCCAAGAAGCTGCCGGAACTCGCCAAAGGCCTCGGCCAAGGCATCAAGGAGTTCAAGAAAGCTTCCAGCGACATGCAGAATGAACTGCATCGCTCCGTGGCCGAGGAGCAATACGCTGCTCCTCCCAAGCCCGCGCCGGCTCCCCAGCCGGCCGCCCCGGCCCCCGCGCCCGCCCCTCAAGCCAGCCAGTCCTCGACTGCGCCCAAGGCCTGATTCCAACAACTCCAGCGAGTCTAGGTCATGGCGAGTGAGCCAGAGGGCCCGCCCCCGCAGCCTGTCCGTCCGGATGACGTGAAGTCACCCGGTGTCCAGCCCGCGTCCGCTTCCAAAGACACTCCACCGCAGCCCGGCGGTTCGCCGCCGGCTGCGTCGGGTGAGTCGCTTGGCAGCCTGCCCCCGATTGGCTCATCGCCGTCCGCGCCCGCTGGTGCCGGAACTCCCAGCATTCCTCCGGGTGCGATCCCGCAGTCTGACAGCGCGGCTCCTGCCCCCGTGCCGCAAAATCCGGAAGGGTTCCCCGCCGGTGAAGTCGCACGCACCTCCGCAGCCAGTGACGTGGGGGGTGCCGTTCCATCGGATCACACCGGCTCCAGTCCGCAGGAGCCGGACCCGTATCATCAGGAGCATCAGCACGACTACGGGAGCGAATACCACCACCACGACGATCCACATCATCACGATTCGCACCACGGCGATCATCACAGCGGCTACCATCACGACCACCACGGCGGCGGATATGAATACCCGGCCTACACTCCGCCCCCGCCGGAGGAGGAGCACGGTTTCGTCAAGGCCGTGCGTTCCGTCACCAACGTCCTCAAGGCCGATGACGATCCGGCTGGCGAAGGCGGCGGCCCGGTGAAGCCCTTTCTCGACCACCTCGAAGACCTGCGGTGGATGCTCATCAAGGTCACCGTCAGCCTGCTGGTGGCGATTGTGGCGTGCTTGGTGGGGGCGAACTGGCTGGTGGACATCATGAAATGGCCCTTGGTCAAGGCCCATCAGCAAGCCGAACTGGAGGCCGCAAAGAGCGAAAAGCCTGTGGAGCGAGTGCCGGTGATGTTCGACTCCACCAATCGCATTGGATCATTTCCGCTGGCTTTGCTCGGCATCAATCCCGCTTTCAACCACACCAACAAAAGCGGACGCGTCCACACGGTGCAGTTGATTCCTGTGGAAGTTGGCACGAACCGCTTCCTCGGCCTGCATCTGAACACCAACGCCCCGCCTCCGACCGACCCGCTGGTCAATCTCATTATTCTGGGTCCGCTGGATGTCGTGTGGATCACTCTGCAGCTTGCCCTGTTCGGCGGCATGGTGCTCGCCGCGCCGTTCGTGATCTACTTCATCGGTCAGTTCATCCTGCCTGCGCTGCGTGTGCAGGAGAAGGAATTCCTCAAGCCCTTCGCCTTCTGGGGCACGGTGCTGTTCCTCTCCGGCGTGGCGTTCTGCTACTTTGTCATCCTGCCACTCATGCTGCGGATGACCGTTGAATTCTCCCAATGGCTCGGTTTCAGCGCGGAACAGTGGCGCGCGCAGGAATACTTGAGCATGGTGCCGAAATTCCTGCTGGCGATGGGTCTGAGTTTCGAGATGCCCGTGATCATCCTGACCATTGTGAAGATTGGCCTGCTTGACTCAAAGAAGCTCAGTTGGTTCCGATCCTATTTCATCGTCATCAACCTGTTCGTCTGCGCCGTGGTAAGCCCGTCCGGGGATCCGTTCACCATGATGGTGATGGCCGCGCCACTGTGCGTCCTCTACGAGGCTTGCATTCTCATCGCCCGCTTCTGGGAGTGGCGCGACCGCAAGAAAGCGGCTGCGAAAGCGCCTGATGCTGCCTGAGCACTGACCGGGCGGGTCGGACTGGCTGAGCTCGACCGGCGTGGCTCCCTCCGCCAAAACTCTCAACGCGGCGCGCGCGGCGAATAGCGGTCATCCGGGGAAAACCGCTGGATGCGCCGGTAACGCCACAGATAGCGCCCAAAGATCGCCAGCAGCACCGTGAAGATGATGGCGGCAAGGGCGGCAACCAGCTTCAGCCTCCGCGCTTGGCGCAGCATCCGTTCCGTGTCCTCGCGCAGTGGTTTCTTGAGCAGCATCTCCTCCTGCTCCGGCGTCATCTCGGCAAACGGATCGTCACGGAGCTTCAGCGTGAACAGCGGGCCTGCATCCGCTGCGCCGAAAGCGGCTGGGAACCGGCCCAACTGCTCCTCGTCCGGTGGATCAAACCCCTGTCCGCGCCAGAAGAGCAGGCTCTCCCGGGTCCACATCCGGGCAAGAGAATGGTTGCGGCTGACCGCCTTCACGCGCTCCCAAAGCAGCGGACGGAGCGTGTCTGCCAGCGCGAAGTCGGCAAACACTTCGCTGTGAAGCAATCCCTGCGGCTTGCTCAGTTGCAGGCCAATGGCCCCCAGCAGCCGGCCCTCCGCATCGCACACCACCTGAAATTCTGTCAGTCGCTTTTCCAGCACGGCGGCATCCAGCCGATCCGCCTCCCACAGCGGCCGCAACGCCGGGAGGTCATCCAGGGTGGCGCGGCGGGTGTGGAATTCCGGCTCCGTCATGCGGGCGGAGACTAAGGGCCGTCGGGCGCAGCGTAAAGATCAGGCGAACCGGCGCGCTGATGCCCTCTGCGCTCAAGTCCAGCGCGCGATGCGGCTGTCGAGCTGGAAGCACTGCCCCGAGATGTTGCGGGTGCCCGCCAGGAACGCGGCGAAGCGCGCCACTTCGCCAAGCTCGTTGAGCCGACCGAGTGCGTTCGCCTCGGCAAAGGCTTCCAACTGTTTCGGCGTCAGACCAGCAGTCATGGGCGTGGGGAGGACACCCGGCAACAGGGCGTTCACACGCACGTTGCGCGAGCCGACTTCTTTGGCAAGCGAAGCGGTGAGGCCAATCAAAGCAGCCTTGGCGGCGGCGTAGTTGGCCTGACCGCGATTGCCGGTGCGCGCGCTGAAGGAGGCGAGGTTGAGAATGTGGCCATCGCGCTGCTTGAGCATCGGGCGCAGGGCGGCCTGGGCGCAGAGGAACGCGCCCTTGAGATGCACGTCGAGGACGCGCTGCCAGTCCTCGTCGGTGAGCTGCCACGAGAGGTTGTCAGCGGTGTTGCCCGCGTTGTTGATGAGCAAGTCCAGGCGCGGCCAGCGCGACAGGACCTGCGCCACGCCGGACTGGACAGCTTCGCGTGAAGTCACATCGAGCGGCAGAGGCAGGAGGAAGTCGCCTGCCTGATGAACATTTTCACTATGGTAGCCAGCGGCAACGCCCCAGCCTTGCGCGAGGAACTCGGCGACCAGCGCGCGCCCGAGGCCGCCGGAGGCTCCGGTGATCAGGACAACTCGGGGAGCGGATGGCTGCATGGTGGCGTTGATGTTTCAGCCGGCCGGTTCGTTCACCCATTGGCCGGCGATCATCACTCCGGCAATCTTGGGCGCACTCTGCACCAGGTCATTCACGGCCTCCGGCACAGCAGCCGTTGACTGCACCGCGATTAGATCGGCGCAGGACCGGCGGGAAAGTTGCCCGACCTTGCCGCGCAGGCCAAGCGCGGCGGCAGCGTTGCGGGTGACGAGGTCGAGCAGTTCCTCCGGACGACGATCAGGATGGTTCGCCGCAAAGCGACGCAGCTCCGCGAAGAGGTCCAGTTCCGGCAGCCGACGCCCCTCTTTGCCTATGCTGGCCAGGCTGTCGGTGCCGAGACAGACGTTGACCCCGGCGGCGCGCAGTTCGGTGAACGGAAACGCCTGGTGGCCGAAGAACGCATGACTGCGCGGGCAATGCACGACGCTGGCTCCGGCCGCGCCAAGCAGTCCAGCATCGCCGGGCGCGAGGTAATTCACATGCACTGCGAGAAACTGCGGCCCGAGCAGCTTCAGGGCGGCGAGTTGCTGCACGGGCGAGCGGGAGCCGCAATCGCTCATGTCCCGGCCGTTCCGCCGCAGCCAGTTGAACATGGCCCCGCGCCCGTGGCGGAACATCTCAAACTCCGGCGCGGACTCGGCGACATGCATCGTGATGGGCCGGGCAACTTGCCGGGCCGTCCGGCGCACGAGCTTCAACAGCTCGGGGTTCGTGGTGTAGAGCGCGTGCGGTGAGAGCGCGCCAAAACTCCGGCCAGCCGGCAGCGCACGGAGCTGTTGAAGCGCCTGCCGGAGCAGCGTCGCGGGCCGTAGGCGTCGCCGGACGGAGATGAGTTCCAGGAAGGAAATCACCCGCAAGGGCGTGGCCTCCCACACTTCGGGGAGCAGTTCGGGCACCGCCTCGATGTCGCCCACCATGGTGCAGCCGTGGTCGATCAGTTGCTGCGCACCGTGCAGCCAGGATTGGGCGAAGTCCGTGTAGCTCCAGCCGGCCTTGAGCGCGATGATGCCCTCGATCCAGTCCAGAAAGGACTTGGGAGGCGGGAGCGCCCCGGCCATGTCCGTGTAGTCGAGATGGCAGTGGGCATTGACCAGCCCGGGTAGCAGCACGACCTCCCCGAGATCGCGTAATTGAGCCGGGGCCGTGCGCCGCAGATCGCGCCAGCGACCGACGGCGGCGACGCGGCCCCGGAAAACGGAAACCGCGCCGTCCTCAATCGCCGGCTGGGCGAGGGGCAGGACGACGCGGGCTCGGTAAGTGACAGGCGGCGGCTGGGCCATCAGGCGGCACGCCGGCGTTCTTTGCTCGCGGCAGCCTCGGTATGCTTCTTTGCCTTGTTCTTGCTGTGCCGCTTGCGGATTTGCTGCTCGATCTTCTTCGTGACGGCATCAATGGCCGCATAGAGGTCGGCTTCGTGGTCTTCGGCAAAGAGATCCGGGCCGCGCATGCCGATGCGCATGGAGCAGCCGAAGGCCTTGGCGGGGTCGCGGGTGTCGTCGTGCTCGATGGTGACGCGGGCGTCGATGGTCCAGCGGTCAAAGTGTTCGAGCTTGTCGATCTTTGCGAGGATGTGGTCCTCGATGGCTTTGGTCAAAGTGATGTTGTGGGTTGAGAGAATCAACTTCATGGGGCGAGCTTGGCGGCGGAGGCGGGGAAAATCCAGCCGGGAATTGGCCGAAACGCATCATATCCCGCGGGCCAGGCTCCACACCATCACCTCGGCCGCGCCTTGCGTGCGCAAAACCCGGGCCACGGCGCTGGTGGTCGCACCGGTGGTGAGCACGTCATCGAAGACCAGCAGCCGCTCGCCGGAGAGGCGTTTGGGCGACATCGGAGCGAAGGCGCGGCGGACGTTCTCGGCGCGGGCCCGCTTGTCGAGCTGGGTTTGCGTGCGCGTGGGCTGCACCCGCTTCACCAGCTTGGTCAGCACCGGGACGCCCAGCGCGGCGGCGAGCGGGCGGGCAAGCTGTTCCGCCTGGTTGAATTCACGCTCGCGCCGTTTCACCGGATGGAGCGGCACGGGGACAATGCCCGCCAGCGAGATTGGGCGCAGGGCCGGGACGGCCTGCCGCAGGAGCAACTCCACCAAGAACGGCTCAAACCACCGTTCTCGGTTGTATTTGTAGCGGTGAATCACCTCGAGCATGAAGTCGTTGGCCACGACCGCCGCCCGGGCGGAGGTGAAATGGAGTTCCATGTCCCGGCAGTTGGCGCACTCGAAGGCGGCGGTGATTTCTCCTGCGAACGGCAGTCCACACCGATCGCAGCAGGGCGGTTGGACGAAACGGACCTTTTCCCAGCAATGCTCGCAAACATAGCCCTCCGGCGCACCAGCGCGGTGTTGGCCGCACAACTGGCAAACCGGTGGATAGACAAAGGCCAGTGCGGCCTCGCTCCATTCACGAAGGCGGCTGACGGCTGGCATGTTCATCGCGTACGGATGGCTTTGGCACGGGCCAGGGCCAGCGGGCGACTCCGACCAGAAGCGCCACCATCACCCCCAACGCGAACCAGCCATCAATCAACTTCTCCGATCCCCACAGGGCACCACCGGGTTTGAGGCCGGGCACCGTCAGGGACTTGAAAACTTTGAGCCAGAAGACCCAGCCCGCGTGCAGTCCGATCGAGAACCAAAGGCTGCCAGTGCGTTGGTAAGCCAGCGCCAGCGCAGCACCGCCCACTGCGAGCGTCAGTCCGGCGGGCCAGAGGTTCCCCGGCGCGAGCATCCCCTCCAACATCCGCGGCAGCAGCATCAGGCCGGAATACCATGCCACCGCACCTGGATGCTCGACCCGCGCCAGAAAGTGCAGGCCGGAGTAAATGACTGCGCTGGTCACGATGGCTGCCAACAAGGATGCCGATTGGCGCAATGCGCCGAAGATGACCCCGCGAAACAGGAACTCCTCCATCAACGCCACCACCCCGGCGGTCAACATGGCCTTGCCCGCCAGTGTCAGCAGACCCAAAGCGGTCGGCGTGGCATTCCAGTCCCTCACACCCGTAGCCACCAACGCCAGCGCCACGAGACTCAAGGAGCCAAAGCCAGCCACGAGCCCCAATCCCAGCCGCCGCCAGCGTTCCGTTGCACCGCCAAATCCAAGTGCTGCGGCACCACCCAGTCCACAGGCACGGATCAACGGCCATAATCCGGCCAGCGCCAGGATGAGCAGACAGCGATTGAGATAGCGATGGAACGGCTGCGAGGCCAACCCCGACAGCAAGCCGACTTCGCCCCCCAGCCACCGGCCCAACTGAAACAGCATCGGAGCCAGCAGCGCTCCTCCGAGCAACACCCCGAGAAAGTAGATCGAAAGCAGGCCGGCCGTGCGCACAGGCGGATTAGAGGCCCTTGCCGATGATGCGCCAAGCGCATACTATCCACGTGTAGCAACGAGGCTGGCACAAAAGCCGCTTCCCGGCGCGGCTGCCTGTTACCAATAAGAACCTGGCAGCGTCCTTGAGGCACACAGAGCTGGTCAGAGTCCGAAGCACGAACGCAAATGTCACCGTTGTCACCGCTGGCCTTTTTCCGCCGCAAGCCCAAGAAAACCGTCTCCGATCCCGATGCCCCGCATCTGTTTGGCCCATACTCCCTGCATGAACTGATCAACCGTGGCGGTTCGGCGGAGATTTGGGCCGCCACCGATCAGGCCGGGCAGGCGTATGCGCTGCGCCGGCTGCTGGGCAACGGCACCGTGTCCAAGGAGGCGCGGAAGCAGTTCCGGCATGGCTGCGACGTGCTGGAGGCGATCCACGGCCACCCGTTCATCGTCGGCTTTCACAAGCACGGGAAGATTCAAGGCGTGGACTTCACGCTGCTGGAGCGCGTGGATGGCGCAAATCTCAAGCTGCTCATCACGCGTGCCGACCCGATGCTCGGCGAGTTCGTGGGCAACATCCTCATCGACATGGCTGTGGCTCTAGAGCACATGCACGACAAGGGCTTCATCCACCTGGACTTCAAGCCCGAGAACGTGCTGGTGACCCGCGCCGGCGACATCCGGCTGGTGGACTTCGACCTCGCCCAGCCGTTGCCAAAAAAGCCCACTCCCATGCCGAGCAATTCCGGCACCCCGGCCTACATGTCGCCCG
>CAIPBN010000506.1 GCA_903863315.1 uncultured Verrucomicrobiota bacterium
CCGCCGTTTTCTAGTTTCTGGCTGCTATGAATCCATTCCGCCTCGCCGTGCTGGCTGTCGCGTCTTGCCTCGCATCGGCTGCCACACTTTCCGCCGCCGACTACAAGGTGCCGCAGAAGAACCTCGGCTTCCCCACTTACAAGAACGCCCCGCCCGGGAAACAGATGTCCGGGCAGCATGCGCCGGCCACCACGCCCGCGCTCTCGCCGGAGGAGGCGCAGAAGAAGTTCACGCTGCCAACGGGGTTTGAAATCCGCCTCTTCGCCAGCGAACCCGAGGTGGTGAACCCCGTCGCGATGACGTGGGACGAACGCGGGCGGCTGTGGGTCGTGGAGCTTTACGAGTATCCGCTCGGCGCGAAGCCCGGCGAGAAGGGCCGCGACCGCATCAAGATTCTCGAAGACACCGATGGCGACGGTCGCGCGGACAAAGTCACGGTCTTCGCCGACGGCTTCAGTCTCGCGACGGGCATCCTGCTCGGCCACGGCGGCGTGTTCCTCGGGCAGGCGCCGCATCTGCTCTTCCTCCAAGACACGAACGCGCCATTGCTCGGTGGCGCAGGCTCCTTCCAGAAGGCGAACAAGCAGACGGTGCTGCTCACGGGCTTCGGCCTCGAAGACCGGCATGAGCTGCTCAACGGCTTCACTTGGGGCCCCGACGGCCAGCTCTACATGACCCACGGCGTCTTCACGCGCGCGGATGTGAAGGACGCGCAAAACCCGACCGCGCCCAGCGTGCGCATGGACGCCGCCGTCGCGCGCTACAACGTCCAGACGCGCAAGTTCGAGGTCTATGCCGACGGCACGAGCAATCCTTGGGGCGTGGACTTCGACCGCGCGGGCAACGCTTTTCTGAGCGCGTGCGTGATTGACCACATGTTCCACATGGCCCCTGGCGGCATCTACGTGCGGCAAGGTGGCCAGCCGATGTTCCCTTACGCCTACCAGCTCCTACCTAGCATCGTGGACCATCGCCACAAGATGGCGGCCTACGCGGGCATCCAGGTCTATCTCGGCGACCAATGGCCGGCAGAGCATTACGGCACCATTTTCTGCGGCAACCTCCACGACAACGCGGTGCATCAGGACACGCTCACGCCCAACGGCAGCACGTTCAAAAGCAGCTTCAAGCAGGACTTTATCCGAGCGAACGATGGCTGGTTCATGCCCGTCAGCCAGCAGGTCGGCCCCGACGGCGCACTGTGGGTGATGGACTGGTATGACAAGTATCCCTGCTACCAAAACGCCCGCGCCGACCCCGAGGGTGTGGATCGCGAGCACGGTCGCATCTGGCGCGTCGTCTGGACCGGCAACGAAAAGGGCAAGCCAGTCCCCAGCCGCCCGCAGCGCGACATGGACCTCGCGAAACTCAGCTCCGCCCAACTCGTCGAGCGCCTCGCGCACGCGAACGTCTGGCAGCGCAAGATGGCGCAGCGCGTCTTGAGCGAGCGTGCGCCAAAGTCCACAGGCATTGATTTTTCTGCCAACACCGATGTGAGAGCCCCTTTGCAGGGTGAGTTTGTTATTCCGGAATTGTGGCAACTGGCCGCGACTGGCAAGACCATCGAGGCCCGGTTGTTCGCGATGTGGACGCTTCATTCCTCCGGCTGGATGGACGGCGCGCGCTTGAACGAGTTTGCACGCGACCCAGACCCGAATATACGTCTATGGGCTGCGCGGCTTATGGGCGAAAAGAGTGATGGGCTTGCACCGTCGTCACAGCGGGCGCTATTGGCTTTGGCGAGTGATCCGGCTACAGGGTGTGTATGTTTCTTCAGTGCGTCGAGTGCTTCTGCGAGTACAAATGGTTTAACTTTACCCTCTTCCCCAAAACCAATTGATTCAGCCCCTTCAATCGTTACATTTTTACCTGATATTTTGAGGATAACACCCTCTTTGTTGAACAGCC
>CAIPBN010000507.1 GCA_903863315.1 uncultured Verrucomicrobiota bacterium
ACGTCAGCGGCCGGCAGTGGCCTTGCGCGCCACCCGCCGGGCAAAACCCTCCACGGTGATCACGCCGCGTTTGTGCAGGCCCCGCGCGATGACCTCGTGCTCATCCCGAACCTCGAACTGGAAATCCACCGCGCGGGCCTCCGCACCGATGACCCGGGTCGTGATGGTGACGATCTGCCCGAGCGGGGTGGGCGCAAGATGGCGGATTTCAATCTCCGCCCCGACGGTGCGTTCATTCTCGTTGAGGAAGGGATAGAGCGATTCCCTCGCCGTGCGTTCAACGAGCGCAATCAACCGGGGCGTGCTCAACACGGCGGGCATGCCCCCGGTGGCGAAGTCGATGACGTGTTCCTGGGCCACGGTGAACTTCAGCTCACCCGTGGTGCCGATGCGGGGACGGGATATCATTGGTTAGCCACAAATGGACCCAGATGAAACACCAATGCGATTCCACCACAGAGGCACAGAGGGCACCAAGAAGGCCGGCGGGACCGCATCGCAGTCATGCAAAATCGAAGATCCCTCTCTGTGTTCTCTGTGGTTCACAATCAGTTCGTCCGGCAGCCCAGCGTGAGCAGCACATTGGCCCACAGCGCCTGATCGCCAGTCTGAATGGTGAGCACATGATCAGGTGACTCGACGTGCTTGTAGAAGTCCCACTTGGAGATGGGTTCGATGCTCACGGCAATGCCCGCGTCCTGAACGATGGTGCGGAACTCAGCCCACGCCGGCGGCTCGCCGAACTTGGCGTAAGAGTCATCCGCCGGGATGCCCATGGTGTTCACAAAGTCCACGGGCACCGCGCTCAGCAGCGCGCGGAGCGTCTGCGCGACAGTGACACAGCCCGGAGCGAGGTTGAGGCAGATGAGCTCGGCGTTGGGGCCCTTCTTGGTCGAGGCCGGGTAGTTGCCATCCGCGATGAGAATCTTCGCGTGATGGCCGGCCTGCGCGCAGACGCGCAGAATGTCCGGGTGCAGGAGCTGGGTCTTCAGCATGGCGCGGAAGAAATGGGGCGGCCGAGTCGGCTGCTGAATCCGCAGACGACTCCCCTGCCCCGCTGACCTCAGGGCAGTTCCTTGAGCTGGATGCGGCGATACTCCATCGTGTCGCGGTCGGCTTCGAGGCCGATGGGGCCGGTGGCCGGAAGTTTCAGCGCGGCTTCAAGCACCTCACCGTTGCAGGTGCAGTGGGCGACACCGTCTTTGACCACGACTTCAATCTTGTTCCAGTCCTGCGCCTTGTATTTTTGGAGCGTCTTGTAAGGACCGGCGACGAGGTAATCGCGGCACTGGAGCTGGGGTTTGCGCAGGAAGATGCCGCTGTCCGCATTCACCGCCGCACGGAACTCCAGCTTGAGGATGAAATCCTTGGGAAACTCCTTGGTGGTGTAGAGCTGGCGCAGGCGCGGGCCTTTGGCCGCATCGAGTGGATTAACGGTGAGCGATTCCCCCTTTGCGGTGTAACGGCTGTCGCTGGCGTTGGTCTTGCCGTCGAAGGTCTCGACCGGCTTGCCGTCCTTGTCGCGGTAGCCCCAGCCGGTGAGATCCTTGCCGTTGTAGAGGCTGATGAAGCCGGGCTCAGGTTTCCAAGCATCCGCCGCTTGAACGACGGATGCGGTGAGGCAGAGGGCAGCGGCGAGCTTGAAGAACGCAATGCGTTTCATGATGAGAGATGATTTGGTCACGCGGCAGATTAAAGAGCGAAGGCCCGCGCGCGGCAAGCGGATTGGCGGGAAGTCCGGCAGCCTATTGCGCCGGCAACATGCGTTTGACCGCCACCACTTCGATCTCATAGCGCAGGGAGGGCGGCAGGCAGTTCGTGATGGTCGTGCGGGCGGGAAACGGGGCGGTGAAAAACTGCCGGTAGAGCGTGTTGAACTGCGGCAGATCCTCCGCGTCGCGGACATAATTGCGCGTCTGCACCACGTGCGCCAGGTCGCTGCCCGCCGCCGCGAGCACGCGCCGCACGTTCTCCAGAGAGCGCCGGAACTCGCCTTCAAACGTGTCGCTGACAATCTTGCCCGTCGCATCCACCGACGCCTGCCCCGAGACGAAAATCAAATCGCCCACCACCACCGCCGGACTGAACGGCAGGTGTGACACCGGCGTGTCGGGCTCCCGGGGATAAGCGACGCGCGGGTGCGTCACACCGGCTCCTCCACAACTGGATTGGTAAGCGCCCCGATGCCTTCGATCTCAATCGTGACGACATCGCCGGGCTGGAGCCAGCGCGGCGGCTTCTGAGCCATGCCCACGCCGTGCGGAGTGCCGGTGAGGATGACCGTGCCCGGCAGCAAGGTGGTGCTGCCACTGAGAAACTCGATGAGCGCCGGCACGTCGAAGATCATGTCGTTGGTGTTCCAGTCCTGCATGGTCTGGCCGTTGAGCACGGTCTTGATGCCGAGCGCGTTTGGGTTCTGGATCTCATCGGTCGTCACCAGGCAGGGCCCGAGCGGGGCAAAGGTGTCGAAGAACTTGCCCCGGCACCACTGGCCGCCGCCCAGGCGGATCTGCCAGTCCCGCGCGCTGACATCGTTGCAACAGGTGTAGCCCAGCACGTAGTCGAGCGCCCGTTCGCGCGAGACGTTCTTGCAGGGGCGGCCGATGACCACCGCCAGCTCGCACTCGTAGTCCACCTCGTCGCTGCGCATGTGGCGCGGCAGTTGAATGGGCGCACCCGGGTGCTGCAACGCGTTGTTGCCCTTCACAAACAGCACCGGACGCTGGGGCGCGGCCACCCCGCTCTCGGCGGCGTGCTTCCGATAGTTGAGCCCGATGCAAAGAATGGACGTAGGCTGGATAGGCGCGAGCAACTGCGCCACCGCCGCCACCTCTTCGGTGACGCGATAGCTGCCATAGATGTCGCCGGCAATCACCAGGGCGGTGCCGTTGGGTTGCTGGGCGGCGTGACGAATCACGCCGGAGGAATCGGAGTAGCGGATGATTTTCATGATTTGATGGTGGAGAAAAAGCTCAGGCGGGCTGCCACTCGGTCGCATGGCGGGCGAAGGCAACCTCCGCTTTTTGCAGCGCCTCGGTGATGTCCGCATCGCGATGTGCCAGGCTGATGAACCACAGCCCCCGCTCGATGGCGCGCACGCCTTGCTCCAGCAGGCAGCGACGCAAGTGCACCCAGCGCGGGGCGTCCTGCCGGCGCGCGTAGTCGCGATAGCTGCGAATCGGGCCGGTGGCCGCACCGGGTTTCAGCATGGCCGCATGGAAGACCAGCCCGGGGCCCTGTGGTTGCAGGGGGATGTTGTGACGCCGCGCCATTTCGGTAAGCCCGGCCATGAGGCGCTGCCCGTGGGCAACCATCGTCGCCGGGTGACGGTCGCCGAGTGCCAGCACCTCATCGAGACACCACTTCGCCGCCGCGAGGCACAGGGGGTTGCCATTAAGCGTGCCGGCATGAACGACCTCGCCGCTGATGATTTTCTGGAACGCGCTTTCCTTGCCGACCAGCGCGGCGAAGGGCAGCCCGCCGCCGATGGCCTTGCCCAGGATCGTCAGGTCGGGCACGAAGCCCAGAAACTTCTGCGCGCAGCCCGCGCCGAAGCGGAAGCCTGTGATCGTCTCGTCCGCAATCATCAGCATCCCGTCGCGATCACACAGCTCGCGGATCGTCTGGACCATGCCCGGCACCGGCTCCATGCAGCCGGTGTTGCACAGCACGGGCTCGAAGATGATGGCCGCAATTTGGCCGCGATACTGCTCCACCCGGCGGCGCAGGTGCTCCGGATCGTTCCAGCGCGCGACCACGAACTGATCGAGCACCTCCGGAATCACGCCCTTGCTGGGATGCAGCCGCGTGGGCTCTTCCTCCGTGCCCCACTTGTCCGCCGGCGGCGCGAAACCCACCAGACCCTCGTCCGCCCAGCCGTGGTAATGTCCCTCAAACTTGAGCACCAGCCGCCGCCCCGTGTGCGCCCGCGCCAGGCGCAGCGCGGAAAGCACGACCTCGGTCGCGGAGTTGTTGAACCGCACCCGCTCGGCCCCGGGAATCATGCGCTGCAAGCGTTCCGCCACCTCGATCTCCAGCTCGCTTTGCGCCGCCCAATGCACCCCGAGCTTCGCCTGCGCGGCGATGGCCGCCGCCTGTCCCGCCGGCGCGTGGCCGTAGAGAATCGCCCCCTGGCCGATCTGGAAATCAATGTATTCGTGGCCGTCCACATCGAAGAGCCGGCAGCCCTGCCCGTGCGTGAAATACAACGGCACCGGCTGCTCCATCTTGCGGATGCCGCTGTTCACGCCCCCGGCGATGCTGCGCTGGGCGCGTTCAAAAAGGCGGCGGGAGTTGGCGAATCGGTCACTCATGACTGGCAACAAGGCTGTGTAGTTTTCCCAAGCCTCAGGTGAACACGCCTCGCTTGGCAAGCAGATGCATCAAGCACCAGCCCGCCCCGGCGGAAACTTCCCGGCGCGTCCGCTCTTGTATAAGCCGCCGAAAAGAGCGTAGCTGGGCGCGAACAACAACCCGGAGTTATTTATGGCCAAAGGAAACAACAGTCACAAAAAGGAAACCAAGAAGCCGAAGAAGGAGAAACCCAAGGCCGCGCCCCCGGTCTCGCGCCGGCCTAGGTGATTGGCCCCGCCTCACGCACGCGCCTGCCTGAGCCAGTCCACCGCGGACTTGGCTGCGCGCGTGCCCGTAGCGAAGCACCCTTGCAGCAGATAGCCGCCGGTGGGCGCTTCCCAGTCGAGCATCTCCCCGGCGACGAAGATGCCGGGGTGCTTGCGCAGCATGAGCGAGACGTCGGTTTCGTTCCAGCACACCCCGCCGGCCGAGGAAATGGCTTCCTCGATCGGGCGGGGCCGGAGCAACGGAATGACGCAGTGCTTCGCCGCTTGGGCAAGTGATTCCACATCGGTCCACGGCTGGTGTGAGAGAATGGCGTGGGCAGGTTCGCTGAGCCGCCAGCGAACACGGGCTTCCTCGAAGAAATTTCCACGCGCAGGTTGCAGCTTGGCCACCAACTGGGCGGCGGTGAAGGTGGGCTTGAAATCAATGGCGATGGCCGGCTCGGACATGGTTCTTAGCGCCGTGCCAAGCTGGTAGATGGCCCCGCCTTCGAGTCCGTAGCGCGTGACGAGCAGTTCGCCGACAGCCGTGGTTTCACCCGCGCGAACATGGAGGTTTTTTAGCGGTTTTCCCTCCGCCACGGCGAGGACTGCCGGGGCCCACTCGTGCTCCCAACCGCAGTTCGCCGGAGCGAAGGGATGCCGGGCAACGCCGAGCTGCTCAAACCCTTGCGTCCAGCCGCCATCGGAACCCGTCCGCCGCCATGACGCCCCGCCAAGCGCAAAGATGACGGCGTCGGCGGTGGCGGACACGCCATTGCCAAACTTGAGTTGCCACGGTGAGCCCGGCGTGAGCGAGACCCAGCGGTGTTTCACCTCGAAGCGGACACCCAGACCGCGCAGGCGCTCGATCCAACGACGCAGCAAGGGCGCAGCTTTCAACGCTCGCGGATAAACCCGGCCACTGGTGGCTTGAAAGGTTTCCACGCCCAGCTCCGCCGCCCAACCGCGCAGCGCTGTTGAATCAAACCCGGCTATCAGGTCACGCCAGACACCAGCCGGCTGGCCGGGGCCAGAGTAACGGGTGACGAAGTGCTCGAATGGTTCCCCATGCGTGAGGTTGAGTCCGCCCTTACCCGCCACGAGAAACTTCCAGCCGACTGCGGGCTTGCCCTCGTAAAGCGTCACTGCCACTCCAGCCATGGCCGCCACCTCGGCGGCGCGCAAGCCCGCCGGACCACCACCGATGACCGCGAGTTGGGAGTGTTGGGGCAGGAGGAGAATGGGTTTGGGGTCCGACGGCAGCGCCGGAACGATCGTTGGGGGCCGACGGTGTTCCGGAGAACCCGCGCCGTAAACGACAAATCCGCACCGGGTGATTCCCCGAGCGCGCGCCACCGCTCCCCGTGCGGCCCGGAAATCAGGCTGGTTTTTTTGCCAGAGCTCGCGAAGGTAATTGCATGAATCCAATCCTTCCCGCCCACGGCCCCAGGGTCATCAGCCGCCGCGAAATCATCCGGGCCTTCAGCGCCACCGCCGCGCTCGCCGCGTTGCCCACGTTGCGGGCGGCCACCGCAGGCAAGGATTCGCTGCCGATGCAGTTCTACAAGAGCCTCACCGAGGAGCAGCGCGCCAAGATTTGCCTGCCGGTGGCCCACCCCAGGCGCCAATACGTCAGCAACTGGTGGTATATCTGCCCCGAGCAGCGCCTCCACACCTTCTACACCAAGGACCAGCAAGATCTCGTGCGGCAGATCTTCGAGTCACTGCACCACCCCGAGCACCGCGAAAAGATGAACTGGCAGGTGCAGAAGGATCTCATGGGGCAGATCAAAAACACGCCCTCCGTCGGATTCTTCGGCACACCGGCGGACAAGGACTTCGAGTTCATCTACACCGGGCACCATGTCACGCGGCGCTGCAATGCCCACACGGATAAGGGGCTGGGCTTTGGCGGCGCGCCGATCTTTTACGGGAACTTCGCCAAGGCATTCCACGAATCGAAGGATCACGAAGGCAACCCCTTCTGGTATCAGGGGTTGGTCTTCAACGAGTTCGTCAAGGCGCTGGATGGCAAACAACAGGAGCAGATCCTCGTCGGCCGCGAGCCACGGGGTGAAAGCCCCGCGAAGGTCATCGAAAAGCGCAAGACCGACCTACCCGGCCTCAGTTGCGCGGACTTGAGCAAGGACCAGCAGGCCAAGCTCCTCGAAACCATGCGACGCATGCTGGTATGCTTCCGCGCCGACGACGTCGCCGCCACGATGAAAACTATCGAGGACAAGAAGGTGGTCGAGCGGCTGTTTGTCTCCTGCTACGGCGGAGACCACGACACCGGCAGCGACCGGGTCTGGGACACCTGGCAGATCGAAGGCCCGGACATGGTCTGGTATTTCCGCGGTGACCCGCACATCCACGGCTATTTCCATCTGGCAGCATAAGCGGTTCCCTCGGTGTGGGCCAACCAGCAAACTGATGCCGTTTCGCCACCCCATGCCCTGATCGTCTTGCCGCTGCCCATAAACCTCCCCCGTAATTTCCAAGGAGTTACAGCCGGGAGGTTCAGGGGCCGAAATCGCGGCAGTCGGCGGGCCGTCGAGTCTCCCCCTTGAGGCAAGGCCGCCCGATGGGCGATGAAAAACAAGGTGGATGCCCTGCAACAGGCCGGCAGGCCGAGCAGGTGATGCGGTTCCTGCGGCGCTACATGCGCTCGGTGACGATCCGGAAGGTGCGGCCAACCCGTGATCGACCAACTGCATCTGCACGGCGGATTTCTGGGCCGCACGGATGCGGAAGCTTGTGGAGATTCGTCCGCCTACTTGAAAAGGTGAACCTCGGCGAGTCCGGCGAGGCGGGCGAGTTCCGCCTGGGCAACATCGCAGGTGATGAACACCTCGGCGCGGGCGTGCTGGGCGGCGGCAACGTGGACGAAATCCCAAGTGCCGGCGGACGCGGCCTGCGCATGACGGGCGCTCAGTTCGTCGCCCCATTCCAAGAGGTCGGGCAAGCGATGGATGCCCAGCTTGAGTCGTTGCGAGGTTTCGCTGGCGCGGTAGGCGTGCCAAGCGGTGGCCGCGTAGGTGCCGGAGAGCCGGCGGAGATTGTGGCGCAGTTCAACGCGCAGCAGGGGATTCCAGCAGAAGTCCGGCGAGCGTTCGCGGCACCAAGCGGTCACCACCGGGGCGAACTCGTCCGCCGGATGAAACCACGCGATGAGCGCGGAGGTGTCGGCGTAGATTCTCACCGGCGGCGGCGTTGACGCTCCTGCAAGACGGGATTGGGCACGCGGTCGGCGGCCTTGACGCT
>CAIPBN010000508.1 GCA_903863315.1 uncultured Verrucomicrobiota bacterium
CGATGGTCCAGTCGGTGTAGTGCGAGAGCGCGTTGACGGACTTGATGGAGAGCATCGGTCCTTCCAGCGTCGCCATGCCGTAGGCGGTGACAGCGACGACCATGAACTTCAGCATCGGCTCCTCGCGCACCTTGTCCCACGCGCCGCGCATCGTCAGCAGGCCGTTCAACATGCCGCCCCAACTCGGTGCGATGAGCATGATGGAGAACGCCATGCCAAGGGATTGCGCCCAGTCCGGTAGCGCGGTGTAGAGCAGATGGTGAGGCCCCGCCCAGATGTAGATGAAGATAAGCGCCCAGAAGTGGATGATGGAGAGCCGGTAACTGAACACCGGACGGTTCGCCGCCTTGGGCAGGAAGTAATACATCAGGCCGAGGTAGGACGTGGTGAGGAAGAACGCGACGGCGTTGTGCGCATACCACCACTGCACGAGCGCGTCCTGCACGCCGGCGTAGAGCGAGTAGCTCTTGAACCAGCCCGCCGGCACCGCGAGCGAGTTGACGATGTGCAGCATCGCCACGGTTATAGCCGTGGCGATGTAGAACCAGACGGCGACGTAGAGGTGCTTCTCGCGGCGCTTAAAGATGGTGCCAAACAGGTTGATGGCGAAGACCACCCAGATGACCGCGATGGCGATGTCAATCGGCCACTCAAGCTCCGCGTATTCCTTGCTGGAAGTCAGGCCCAGCGGAAGCGTCACCGCCGCGCTGACGATGATGGCTTGCCAGCCCCAGAAGTTCACCCAGCTCAACGTGTCGCTGAACATCCGGGCCTTGCAGAGCCGTTGCAGCGAATAGTAGATGCCCATGAACATGCCGTTGCCCACGAAGGCGAAGATGACGGCGTTCGTGTGCAGCGGGCGCAGCCGCCCGAAGGTGGTGAACTGTAGGTTGAGGTTCAGCTCCGGCCAGAAGAGCTGGCATGCGATGAGCAGCCCGGCGCTGAAGCCCACCAAGCCCCAGATGACCGTGGCGATGGCAAACGCGCGGACGATGCGGTTGTCGTATTTGAACGTTTCGAGGTTCGGGTTCATTTCTGTTTCGAGTTGGGAGAGTTGTCGGCAGTGGAAATGGGTTTGGCGGCGAGCTTTTCATCCAGCAGCACGCGCATGGAGGGTGTGGTGGTGTCTTCGTATTGGCCCGAGCGCACCGACCAGATGAAGGCGAAAAGAAACGCCACGGCGAAAAGGATGCTCAACGGAATGAGGAAGAAGATGACGCTCATGCGGCACCTCCGGCGAGTTGAGGTTTGAGAGTTGAGAGCTGAGACTGTGTGGCAGGGCGACTCTCAACTCTCAGCTTCCTCCCTAGCCACGTCGTCATGCCGCAGGCGAAGGCCACGACGGACACGGAACTCAAGGGCATCAGAATCGCGCAAACCACCGGGGAGAGATTACCGCTCGCCGCGATGCCAACGCCCACGACGTTGTAAGCAGTGGAAATCCAGAAGGCCGCCCGCACCGTCGCGACCGACTGCTTCGCGTAGTGGAGCACCTCCGCGATCTGCGGCACCATCTCCGCCGAAGCGATGATGTCACTCGCCGGAGAGAACGCGCTGATGCTCTCGACCACGGCCACGCCCACGTCGGCCTGCTTGAGCGCGCCCGCGTCGTTGAGGCCATCGCCAACCATCATCACCGTTTTGCCGTCGCGCTGGAGGCGCTTGATGAAGCTGAGCTTGTCCAGCGGAGTTTGATTGAAGCGCAGCTGCGCAGCGGGGCCGAACAACGCACGGAACTGCGCCAGCTCGTTCTCGTTGTCGCCGCTGAGCAGGGCCAGCTGGTGGCTGGCGGAGAGGTTGGCGATTAGCCCGCCTGCATCGGCCCGCAGGGCGCTCGCGAGGCGGTAGCCGCCGCGGTAGCGACCGTTGATCGCGACGTGGACGGTGCTGCCCTGAAGCGCGGTTGTGGTCGAAGACCCAGCCGCAGCGCCTTCGTAAGCGCCAGCAAGCTGCGGCTGATGCTGCGCACACAGCCGCGCTCCACGCGACTCCAGCCACGCCGCTGAGCCGACCCAGACTTCGTGCCCGGCCACCTGACCTTCTATCCCGCAGCCCGGCGTTTCGAGAAAGGACCGCACCGGCTCCGGGAAGTGCTGCCGCGCGATGGCTTCACCGATTCGCACCGCCAGCGGGTGCGTCGAGTGCCGCGTCATCGAGTAGATCCAGCGCTCCTCCGGCTCGCTTAACGGGACGCCGTGCCACAATACCGAACCGGCACCCGCCGCCGTGAGCGTGCCAGTTTTGTCGAACACGATGGCATCCACCTTAGCCAGCGTTTCGAGGACGAACGGATTTTTGAGGAAGACATTTCGCCGCCCCAGCACGCGCTGTGCGGAGCCGAGAGCGAACGGCGCAGCTAGTGCCAGAGCACACGGACACGCCACGATGAGCACGGCGGTGAAAGCGTGCAGCGACTTGGCAGAGTTGACGATGGCCCAGAACACCGCCGCGCCGAGTGCGATGCCGACAACTATCTTCGTGAAGCGCTGGCTGTAGGCGTTGGTGAGCGCGTTGAGCGTGTCGGTCTTGTCCTTCTGGAAGGCATCCTGGTTCCACAGCGAGGTGAGGTAGCTCTGCGAGACCGGCTTGACCATTTCCAACTCGATGGCTCCGCCCATCTGGCGTCCGCCCGCGTAGAGGTAGTCGCCAGGCTGCTTGGCGACCGGCTCGGACTCGCCGGTGACGAAGCTGTAATCAATCAGCGCCGGGCCGGAGAGCAGCTTGGCATCGGCGGGGATGAGTTCGCCGTTGCGGAGGAGGAGGTGGTCGCCGGTGGAGAGCTGGGAGAGGGAGACGCGGTTTTCCGTCGGAGCGCCGAGCGCTTGCTCGGCGAACGCGGCGTCTTGCCGAGCGGATGCTTGGTGCTCCAAGCGCGTCACCGACAGAGGGAAGAACGACCTGTAATCGCGGTCGAACGCGAGGCGGTCGAAGGTCTTCTGCTGAAACAGCTTTCCGCAAAGCAGGAAGAAAATCAGGCCACACAGCGAGTCGAAGTAGCCTTCCCCCCCCCGCTGGCCACTTCCCACACGCTCTGCGCAAAGATGGCCACGATGCCCGCAGCGATGGGCACATCAATGTTCAACAACCGCTGACGCAGGCTGGCCCAGGCGGAAAGGTAGTAATCCGCCGCGCTGAAGGTCACGACCGGCACGGCGAGCAGCAGGTTCAACCAGCCGATAAAGACCTTGAGCTGCGGTCCGGTGAAGGCATCGAGGCCGAAGTAGCCGGTGATTGCGAAGAACATCGCGTTGCCAAACGCGAACCCCGCGACCCCAAGTTGCAGCCACA
>CAIPBN010000509.1 GCA_903863315.1 uncultured Verrucomicrobiota bacterium
GGACGTGATGACCGCCAACCGCGACGCGCGCGTCTGGAAGGTCGCGCAGGGCGAGGCCGTGCCGGCGACGATTGACGATACGAACGTCCCGCCTTTCCTGCCCGTGAAGACGCACTTCGGCGCGGGCCGCGTGAACCGCGATCAGGCCGCGAACCCGATTCTCAAGGGTGGCATGAGCAGCAAGTCCGGCGAGGCCGAGGCCATTACTTACCTGCCGTCCGCCGAGGCGTTGAAGCAGTTCAAGCTCGCGCCCGGCTACGCCATCAACTGCTTCGCCTCCGAGGAGCAGTTCCCGGAAATCGCCAACGCCGTGCAGATGTCCTTCGACGCGCGCGGTCGCCTCTGGGTCTGCACCATGCCGAGCTATCCGCAGTATCAGCCGCTCGTGGACCGCCTCGGGAACCGCTCAATGCCCGACGACAAAATCGTCATCCTCGAAGACACCGACGGCGACGGAAAGGCCGACAAGTCCACCCTCTTCGCACGCGGCCTGCACGTGCCGACGGGTTTCGAGTTCTACAACGGCGGCGTGCTCGTCGCGCAACAGCCGGACCTCGTCTTCCTCAAGGACACCAACGGCGACGACCTCGCCGATTTCTCCGAGCGCGTGCTGGGCGGCTTCGACTCCGGTGACTCGCACCACTCCATCAGCGCGTTCACCCTCGGACCGGCCGGCGAGCTTTACATGCTGGAAGGCACGTTCTTCTACACGCAGGTCGAGACGCCCTACGGCCCGGTGAAGAACCACAACGCCGCCGCCTACCGCTTCGAGCCGCGCACGGCGAAGTTCGACGTGTTCGTCAGCTACGGCTTCGCGAACCCGTGGGGCATGACCTTCGACCGCTGGGGCCAGCCGTTCATCGCGGACGCGTCGCCGGGGCAGAACTTCTGGGCGACGCCGTTTTCCGGCCGGGTGATTTTCCCGGACAAGCACCTGACCATGCCGCAGTGGATTCAAATGCGCGTGCGCCCGACCTCCGGCTGCGAATTTGTCTCCAGCCGGCACTTCCCGAGCGAGGCGCAGGGCCGCTACCTGCTCAACAACGTCATCGGCGTGCAAGGCGTGCTCCAGCACACGGTCGAGGAGAAAGACTCCGGCTTCGCGGGCAAGGAAATCGAGCCGCTGCTCCTGAGCGACGACAAGAACTTCCGCCCCGTGGACATGGAGTTCGGCCCCGACGGCGCGCTCTATCTCGTGGACTGGCACGAGCCGCTCATCGGCCATCTTCAGTATTCCATCCGCGACCCGCTGCGCGACAAAACTCACGGCCGCATCTACCGCGTGACCTACCCCGGCAACCCGCTGCTCAAGCCCGCAAAGATTGCCGGCGCGAGCATCGAGGCACTGCTCGACCTGCTCAAGGAACCCGAGGACCGCACCCGCCAGCGCGCGAAGACCGAGCTGGGCTCGCGCCCCGTGGACCAGGTCATCGCCGCGCTCGTAAAGTGGACCAAGGCCCTCAACCGCGCCGACCCGAACTTCGAGCACCAGCGCCTCGAAGCCCTCTGGCTGCATCAAGTGATGAACGTCGCCAACGAGCCGTTGCTGAACGAACTCCTGGCCTCCGCCGAACCCCGCGCCCGCGCCGCGGCCGTGCGCGTCCACAGCTACTGGCGCGACCGCGTGAACAAGCCGCTCGACACCCTCGCCAAGCTGGTGAAAGACCCGCACCCACGCGTGCGCGTCGAGGTCATCCGCGCGTTGAGCTTCTTCAACACCAGCAAAGCCGCCGAAATCGCCCTCGAATCCCTCGAACTCCCGTCGGACCAGTATCTCAAATACGCCCTCGACGAAACCATGCGGACCTTGGAGCGGTTCAAGTAGCCGGGTGAGCGGGACACTCCTGTCCCGCTGCACACCACCCGCGACAACTCGAACAGCCGGGTTCGCGCCCTAGTCAGTTACCCCGTGAGACTTGCCTTGCTCCTATCCGTGCCGCTCGTCGCGTTCGCCGCGTTGGCCGCCGCCGCGCCCGCCGCGCCGGTGCGCTACAACCGCGACATCCGGCCCATCCTCTCGGACAAGTGCTTCTTCTGCCACGGCTTCGACGAGAAGAAACGCGAGGCCGGTCTGCGCCTCGACACGCGCGAGGGCGCGCTCAATAAGAACGCCATCGTCCCCGGCAAGCCGGCGCAGAGCGAACTGCTCAAGCGCGTCACCACCAAGGATGCTGGCGACCATATGCCGCCCGCGAAGTCCAAGCTGGCGAGCCTCACCACGGCGGAGGTCGAACTGCTGCGCCGGTGGATTGCCGAAGGCGCACAGTATGAGGCGCATTGGGCCTTCGTTCCGCTTCAGTCGGTGCCTTTGCCCAAGCCTCCGGCAGCGTCACCCATTGACGCCATCGTTTCCGCAGCCCTCGCGCCGCGTAAGCTCAAGCTCCAGCCTGAGGCCGACCGCAACACGCTACTCCGCCGGGTGAGCTTTGATCTCACCGGCCTGCCGCCGACGCCTGCCGAGGTTGAGGCGTTCGTGAAGGACACCGCACCCGACGCCTACGAAAAACTCGTGGACCGCCTGCTCACCTCCCCGCACTTCGGCGAACGCATGGCCGTGGACTGGCTCGACATCGCGCGCTATGCGGACAGCTACGGTTTCCAAGTGGACCGCGAGCGCGAGATGTGGCCGTGGCGCGACTGGGTCATCAAGTCGTTCAACGAGAACCTACCCTTCGACAAGTTCGTCAGCGCCCAGCTAGCCGGCGATTTGCTGCCGAACCCGACCGACGACCAGATTCTCGCCACCGCCTTCAACCGTCTGCACCAGCAGGAGACCGAGGGCGGCAGCGTCGAGGAGGAGTATCGCGTCGAGTATGTGGCGGACCGCGTGCAGACGTTCGCTACGGCGTTCCTCGGGCTGACCTTCGAGTGCGCGCGCTGCCACGACCACAAATACGACCCCATCGCGCAGAAGGAATACTATGGCCTGTTCTCCTTCTTCCAAAACGTGGACGAGGCCGGCCTTTACTCATTCTTCACGCCCTCGGTGCCTACGCCTGCGATGATGCAACTCGACGCGCCCGCGAAAGAGAAAATGGCGGCGCTAGGCAAGTCCGTGCGTGAAGCGGAAGCTCAACTCGCCGCGACCCGCAAAACCCGCAGCGCCGCGTTCTCAAATTGGCTGAAGGACGCGGCCAACGCCCGTGCCGGCGGTTTGCAACCGCCGTCCGTGGCTCCCGACGCACAAGGGGTGGCGGTTGCAAACCGCCGGCACGAGGCATCCGCCTTCCCCATCCCCGGCGAGCTGGCGCGCTACACGTTCGATGCGCTTACCGGCAACAAGTTCACCAACGCCCTCGGCGGCACGAACTTTGCCACGCTCGTCGGCGAGAACAAACTCGTGCCCGGACGCTCCGGCCAGGCCGTGCAGTTCACCGGCGACGACCCGGTCAATCTCCCGCTCGGCAACTTCCAGCGACACGAGCCGTTCAGCGTGTCGCTCTGGCTGCGCACGCCGGATGTGAAAGACCGCGCCGTCGTCTTCCATCGCTCGCAGGCGTGGACCGACGCGGCGAGTCGTGGCTACGAGCTGCTCATCGAGGACGGCCGGCTCAAGTGGTCGCTCATCCACTTCTGGCCCGGCAACGCCATCTCCATCCGCGCCACCGCGCCCGTGCCGACGAACACGTGGACCCACGTCGTCGTGACCTCGGACGGCAGCAGCCGCGCGGACGGCCTGCGGCTCTTCGTGAACGGCCGGCCCGCGAGCACCGACGTCATCAAGGACAACCTCACGAAGAACATCACCGGCGGCGGCCACGACAACATTTCGCTCGCCGAGCGCATGCGCGACCGGGGTTTCAAGGGCGGCGCGGTGGATGACTTCCGCGTGTTCGGACGCGCACTGACTTCGCTCGAAGCCGCCGCGACGCACGACGAAGCCGCTGCGAAAACTCTCTTGGCGAAGGCTGAAGCGCAGTTGTCCGCAAGCGAGCGAGTTACGCTGGAAGATTACTTCCTCTACACCGTGGACGCGGAGTTCCCCAAGCAACTCGCCGCGCTCAAGGCCGCGCGCGCCGAGCTGGTAAAGTTCGCCGACGGCGTGAAGGAAATCATGGTCATGCGCGAATTGGCGCAGCCGAAGAAGTCCTACGTGCTCTTCCGTGGCGAATACAACCAGCGCCGCGACGAAGCCCCGCCCGTCACCCCCGCCGCGTTGTCGCCGTGGCCCGCTGGTGCGCCGCGCAACCGCCTCGGCCTCGCGCAGTGGCTCACCGCGCCGGACCACCCGCTGCTTGCGCGGGTCACGGTGAACCGCATCTGGCAAAGTCTCTTCGGTCGCGGCCTGGTGAAGACGGCGGAGGATTTCGGCAGCCAAGGGGAGAAGCCGCTTTATCCCGAGGTGCTGGACTGGCTGTCGCTGCGCTTCATCCAGAGCGGCTGGGACACGAAGGCGTTGATGAAGGCCATCGTGATGAGCGGCGTGTATCGCCAGCGAAGCTTCGCAGACGCGCAGACGCTGGCCGACGACCCGGACAACCAGTGGCTCGCGCGCGGCCCGCGCCTGCGCCTGCCCGCCGAGATGATTCGCGACAACGCGCTCGCTGCCGCCGGCCTGCTCAAGCCCACGCTCGGCGGCCCGCCGGTGAATCCCTACGAGATGAGCGAGTCGTTCAAGCCCGCCAGCCCGACCGGCGGTGACGGCGTGTATCGCCGCAGTCTCTACACGAACTGGAAACGCACCGGCCCGCCGCCCGCGCTGCTGGCCTTCGACGCCCCGCGCCGCGCCGTCTGCACCGCGAAGCGCGAGCGCACGGACTCGCCGCTCCAGGCGCTCATCCTCCTGAACGGCACGCAATACGTGGAAGCCGCACGCGTGCTGGGCGAATCGCTCCACCGCGACGCCAATGGCAACGTGCCCGCGATGATTGAAGCTGGCTTCCTCCGCTGCCTCAGCCGCAAGCCAGACGCGCGCGAGCAGGCCATCCTGCAACAGCTCCATCGCGAGCAGCTTGACCACTTCAAGGCGAAGCCCGCTGACGCAGAGAGCTTGTTGAAGGCAGGCAACACGAAGCGCGACGAGAAGATTTCCGCCCCCGAGGCCGCCGCCGCGACTGTGCTGGCGCAGGCGATCCTGAACCACGACGCGTGCGTGGTGAAGCGCTGAGTGTTACCCTGAACCAGATTCACACATGAGCAGTAACGCCACTTTCCTGACTAACCGCCGCCAGTTCCTCAACCGCTTCGGCGCAGGCCTCGGCGGCGCGGCCTTGGCCGAGATGCTTGCCGCGAACGCCGCTGCCGCACCGAATGCCGACCGTGGCATCCTCGGCGCGACGCACTTCGCGCCGAAGGCCAAGCGCATCATCTACCTGTTCATGTCCGGCGCGCCGTCGCAGCTCGACCTCTACGACCACAAGCCGCTGCTGAACCAACGCAACGGCGAGCAGCTTCCGGATTCCGTGCGCGGTGGGCAGCGGCTCACGGGCATGTCGGGCAACCAGTCGTCCATCCCGCTCGTCGGCTCGCCATTCAAGTTCACCAAGCACGGGCACGGCGGCACGGAGTTTAGCGAGCTGCTGCCGCACACGGCGGGCATCGCGGACGACCTGTGCGTCGTGCGCTCGATGTTCACCGAGGCCATCAACCACGGGCCTGGTGTGACCTTCCTCCAGACCGGCACGCAAATCGCCGGGCGGCCCAGCTTCGGCGCGTGGTTGAGCTACGGGTTGGGGCAGGAGAACGCGAATTTGCCATCGTTCGTCGTGCTCATCACGAAGGGTAAGGGTGGCCAGCCGCTCGGCGCGCACTTGTGGGGCAGTGGCTTTTTGCCCACGAAGCATCAAGGCGTGCTGCTGCGCGCGGCGAAGGACGCGGTGCTCTATTTGAACAACCCTGCCGGCGTGAGCGAGGAGAGCCGCCGGCTGCTGCTCGACCGGCTGCGGGAGTTGCAC
>CAIPBN010000510.1 GCA_903863315.1 uncultured Verrucomicrobiota bacterium
CACCTGCATCATCCAGACCACCGGCAACAAGTGGGGCCACCTGGTCCTGCGGGGCGGCAAGCACGCGCCGAACTACGACGAGCGCAGCATCGCCGAGGCCGTGCAGCAATTGCACGCGGCGGGCCTGCCCGGCGAGTTGATCGTGGATTGCAGCCACGCCAACTCGGGCAAGAAACACACGCGCCAGCAGACGGTCTGGGACCACGTCATCGAGCAGCAGCGCGCCGGCAGCCGGGCGGTGATTGGCATGATGTTGGAAAGCAACCTGGAGGAGGGCAGCCAGCCGCTGACCGAGGACTTGAAGCAGCTCCGCTATGGCGTGTCGGTCACGGATGCCTGTCTGGGCTGGCCGGACACGGCCAAGCTGTTGCGCAACGGCCACGCCATGCTGGCCCCCGCGAGCTGACCGGAGTCGCCTCCGGGCTCAGCGCTTCTGCTCCGCGAGCCTTTGCTCCGCGAGCTGGAAGTAAATGTTGGCGATGGTGTAGTCCGGCACCGGCACTTCCTTGGCGCGCTGGAGATGCTTGCGCGCCGTGGCCCAGTCCTCCAGTTCGCAGTAGTGCCAGCCGACGTGGGAGAGGGTGAAGTAGCCATTCGGATCCAGCGCCAGCGCCGCGAGGAAATGCTGGGTCGCCGCCTGCCGCTGACCGATCAAATCCAGGCACATCCCGTGGCTCAGCCGTGCGTAGGGGTCGAGCGGATTGAGCTGCGCGGCCTGTGCAAACCACTGCATCGCCTGTTCGGCCAGCACTGGGTAGCCGGCGGGCCGCTCGAAGGCCTGCACCCGCAGCACTTCGCCGAGGCCGAAGACGGTTCTGGGATTCGTCGGCACCCAGGCGTGCGCCCGGCGCAGCAGCTCCGCCTGCTGGCCCAACGTCGCCTTGGAGCTGTAGGCCTGCGCGAGCCAGACCGCCTCGAAGCCGCGCAGGGTGCTGCGGTGCGCCAGCCAGACCGCGCCCACCACGCCGATCATCGTGACCGCCAGCCGGCCGGCAAGGCCCGCCGGCACATGGTAGCTGGAAGTGGCGAACCGCCCGTGCGCCGCCAGCAGCGCCATGAGCACCATGGCGGCCAGCGCGTTCGCAGGAATGTGGAAGTTGAAGTCCACAATACTGTGAACCAGCAAGGCGAACCAGCCCACGGACGCACCTAGCACAAACGCCGTGCGGTTGCTTTGCGAGGAGCGGAAATCGTTGCCCTCGCGCTGCACATGCCGCCAGATGCGGAACACGCCCCAGAACATCAGGCCGACGGCCAGCGTCACCAGCACCGTGCCCACCACGCCCCACTCGGCCAGGGTGTCCAGGTAATCGTTGTGGACGCGCTCCGGCCGGGCCTGCACCTGTCCGTCATTGACCTTGCGGAACCAGTGATCGAAATGGCCGGGCCCGACGCCCCACCATGGATTGGTCTGCCAGATCTTGATGGCGGCCGGCCAGAGGTGCAGCCGCACATCGGAGAACTGCTCCAAGCCCATCACCATCCGCACGCGGTCGGAGTTTGCGCGCGCCTCGACCACGATCCAGAGCGCCGCCCCTGCCAGCGCCACGAGCATGAGCATGGCCGGCACACGTCGGCCGCGCTGGCCCAGCAGCACGGCAAACATCAGCAGCATCGACAGTGCGACCGCCGACCAGCCACCCCGAGACTGCGTGGCCACCAGGCCGGCGAGCATCACCACCACGGCGTAGCCCAGCAGGATGCGCGTCAGGTGCGTGGTGCGGCCGGCCAGCAAGTAAGCCACCGCGAGCGGCAGCGCCATTTCGAGCCAGCCGGCGAGGTGATTGGGGCAGATGTAGGTGCCGGAGCCCCGGCCCACGTAGTTTGCCCAGCGGACATAGTTCCAGACCATCGAGGACTTGGTGAGCGCCTGAAACACCGCATACATCGCCGCAAACCCGGCCACAGCGATCATCACGCCCGCCACCCAGTTGGCCGAGTGCTGGCGGTTCAGGTTGTTCACCACCACGAAGAACATCAACGCGTAGAGCGCCACCTGGAGCAGCTCTCCTTCCGCCGTGTGAATGACCGGGGCGAAATGGCAGCGCACCACGGCGTAGAGCACGAACGCAACCACCGCCCACGCCAGTGGCGGCCAGAACAGCCCGGCGGCGGGGTTGACCCAGAGCCGGACCAGCCACAGACCCGTGGCCGCCGCGCCCAGGCCGGCCAGCACGGCAAAGAATTCCGGATGGGTCCCGCCCAAGGCCAGCGCGCCGAAGGCCAGCGCCAAAACCACGAGGAAGTGTATTCCCCGTTCAGCCATGCCATCCACGCGCTCCCGCCACATGCGCGGCAAACTAGGCAAGTCACGGGGGCTGGTCACGTTCTTTCCAACCTGAATTCCGCAGTTCAACCGCAGAGGCACACCGATGCACACGGATGGGAACGGAGCCGAGCAGCGCAACGCCAAGCCAGCCGATTTGTCGCCGGGAAAAGAGGTTCCGCCTCCCAATTTTCAGACAGGCTCTAAAGGATTTTTCAGCCGTCCTTTGTGCCCTCTGCGCTCTTTCGCGGCAAAACCAACGGCGGCTTGCCGTGATAAACCGCCTTCCGCCGTCCAGACCCCGCTTCCCCGGTGCGGAAAGCCCGTCTGGAGCGGTGGACGCCATTGCCCTGGCGGCGAACCCGCTTCCACCCGGCGGAACGTCACTCCCCTCCGTGCCGGACCGCCCTTGCGCCAGCGGAATGCCCTCTCGCCCCGGTCGAACCGGCCTTCCGTCGAAAAAACGTGGGTTCCCCCGGCGTCGAACCGGCCTTCCGCCAAAAAAACGCCGCTTCCTCCGCCGTCGAATCGGCATTCTGTCAAAAAAATGCCAATTCGCCCGCGTCGAATCGGCATTCTGCCGAAAAAACGGGCTTCCCCCGCCCGTCGAATCGCCATTTTGCCGGGAAAACGCTGATTCGACCGCGTCGAATCGCCATTTTGCCGCCGGAATGCCGATTCGACGCCGTCGGATTGGCATTTTGCCGGCAAAACCTGGATTCGACGCCGTCGAAACGCCATTTTCTTGGCAGAATGGGCATTCGACGGAGGGAAAAATGAGGTTTGTTTGGCGTAACCTGCTTTCTGACAGGGCTTTGCGTCAAAATCATGGGTTTTTGGTGCCACCCCCCCGGTGGGACGCGGCAATTCGAGCGGGGCTTTCCTGCACCCCTCCCGGGGTTTGCCCCTACGGGGCAACGTCGCTCAGCCCAGCGGTTGGAGCGGAGCGACTACCCTGGGTGCATGATCCAGAACGATGTTCAACCCCAACGGGGTTGCATCAAACGGTGCGACGGAAGCTGAAACCCCTTCAGGGTTGATGCGTGTTTCTGCGCGTGACCCAAGGTAGCCTCGCCCGCTCGGCAACCTTGGGCTGAGTGACGAAATCCCGTTGGGATTCTGTGACGCGTGTTTTCACAGTTTTCC
>CAIPBN010000511.1 GCA_903863315.1 uncultured Verrucomicrobiota bacterium
CGAACCATGAACTTGCTCGCTTCAACGGCTCAAACTGGGTCCACGGTCTCCTCAGCCCAAGTCGCCGAACTCGTCGCACAGGCGTGCCCGGCCAAGGATTATCATGGCAAGAAGGTGCTGCTCATCGTGCCCGACGCCACGCGCACCGCCCCAGTGGGTCTGATGTTCCAGACGCTCTCCAAGCAAATCGGTGCGGTAACGGCGAACTTCGACATTCTCATCGCGCTCGGCACGCACCAGCCCATGAGCGAGGCGGCGATTTGCGACCGGCTCGAAATCTCCACTGCCGAACGTGCGGCCACTTACGGTGCGGTGCGCTTCTTCAACCACGAGTGGGACAACCCCGCAGCGCTGCGCAACGTCGGCACGCTCACGAAGGCTGACACGCGCGAACTGTCCGACGGCCTCTTCGAGCTGGACGTGCCGGTGGAGGTCAACAAGCGCGTCTTCGACTATGACCAGGTCGTCATCGTCGGCCCGGTGTTCCCGCACGAAGTCGTCGGGTTCAGCGGCGGCAACAAGTATCTGTTTCCCGGCGTGGCGGGCCCGGAGATTTTGAACTTCTTCCACTGGCTCGGCGGTTGCGTGACCAACCCGATGACCATCGGCAACAAGTGGACACCCGTCCGCCGCGTCGTGGACCGCGTGGGCGCAATGGTGAAGGTCAGCAAGCTCTGCATGGCGATGGTCGTGCGGCCCGACAAGTCGCTCGCCGGCCTGTTCATCGGCTCGCCGGAAGCCGCGTGGGATGCGGCGGCGGATGTCTCCCGCGCAGAGCACATCGTCTTCCGCGACCGGCCTTACCACACGGTGCTCTCCTGCGCGCCGAAGATGTATGAGGACGTTTGGACCGCTGGGAAGGCGATGTATAAGCTTGAACCTGTCGTGGCCGACGGCGGTGAACTGATCATCTACGCGCCACACGTCACCGAGGTGAGCGTCACGCACAACAAGACGATGCACGCCATCGGCTACCACTGCCGCGACTACTTCCTGAAGCAGTGGGACAAGTTCAAGGACTACCCGTGGGGAGTGCTCGCGCACAGCACGCATGTGCGCGGCATCGGCACATTCGAGAACGGCGTCGAGAAGTGCCGCATCAAGGTTACGCTCGCCACTGGCATCCCGCGCGAGGTTTGCGAACGCATCAACATGGGCTACCGCGATCCCAAGAGTATCGACATCGAAAGCTACGCGAACCGCGAGGCTGAGGGAGTGCTGCTGGTGAGGAAGGCCGGCGAGATGCTTTACAAGCTGTCCAATCCGCCCGCGTGGCAGAAGGGCGTGGAGAAGGCGTAAGTATTCAGTGTAACATCCCCCTTCCCTGCCGCGTCCAATCACCCGACTGCAACACAACATTACAATGCGCTCCCTCACTCGTGCCCTCCTCGCGCTGGCCTTGGCCATCGCGTTCGCTGCCTTCACCTCAAACACCTCGGCAGCCGACAAGAAAGCCCCGAAGGACAACTCCTTGCGTGGCAAAATCACAGCCGTGGACAAGGAGGCCAAGACGATCACGATCGCCGGCTACACCTTGAACGTGGATGACACCACGGAGATCAGCAATTCGGGCAAGCTCGGCAAGCTCGAAGATCTGAAGCCCGGCACCGAGGCCACCGTGACCACTTTCAAGCTGGGTGAGAAGGTGATGGCTGTGAAGATTAAGACTGGCGCAGTCGCCCCAACCGCCGCCCCCGCCAAGAAGAAGTAATAACCCGCCACTTCTGGTTTGCACCTTCCACACCCGCCGTCGGCTTCAGCCGCAGCGGGTGTGATGCTTTTGCCGGCCTGTCAAAAGCCAAGTTCTCATCCGGCTGCGGGCTTGGCTTCCGCCACCGGATCCGCTTCCCTTGACGCATACACGCCATGATTGCCCCGCTCGCCTCCGCACAGAAGACCTTCAAGATCATTGCCGCGAACATTGAGACCGTCATGCACGGGCAGGGTCCAGCCATCCGTAAACTGCTGACGGCCTTCGCGAGTGGCGGCCATGTGCTGCTCGAGGACTACCCCGGCACGGGCAAGACCACGCTGGCCAAGGTCCTGGCCCGCAGCATCAACG
>CAIPBN010000512.1 GCA_903863315.1 uncultured Verrucomicrobiota bacterium
AGGTAGTCGGGTCATGGTGCTAAAAGAGCATGGCTACTATTGGAATTGAAGGCGAAATGTGCTGCGGAAGAGGCAATCGCGGCGAGCGGAGCCAGCAGCAGAACGGCGAGGATGGTGGAAAGGAGTTTCAGGGAAGATTCGGGGCCTTCAGGGTCTGCCTTGCAGGAGGAGATACGGGCGGGCTTGACGGAACTTTCGCGGGCAGCGCGAGGATGGCGCGCTTGCCGCCGCCGATGTTCGCATCGTATTGCCCGGCGAAGCTGCCCTTCGGGTCCGCGCCGTGCGTGGACCACATTACGACCATGCCTCCCTTCGTTAAGCACGCGGACGGGTAAATATTCTGCCGCTCTTTGTTCGCCACGCCTTCATCGTCCACGATGACCGGCGCGCTCCATGTCTTGCCGCCATCGCCGGACACCGCGTAGCAGAGCGGCGTGCGCGGGAAGAACGCCCCGGCTTTGATGGGTGTGGCGTGGTTGTAAAAGACGATCAGCCGGCCATCGGGCAGCGTCTTGAGCGTGAGTGACGAGCAGGCGGAAACTAGCGTCGTGGGCTCGGGCTTTGACCACGTGTCGCCGCCATCGTCGGACCGCGATGCAAAGATAAACCCGCTGCCCGTGCGCGACAGCATCAGCACGCGACCGCCTTCGACTTCGGCCACGCACGGCTCCTGCATCCCGCGCGCATCGTCGAGCTTGGCTGGCTCGCGCGAGCGTCGCCACGTCTCGCCGCCGTCGTCGCTGAAGAAGCACAGGCTTTGATTCCTGTCACCTTCGCGCAAGCCGGGGCCCAGCGGCATGTGCGCCACCGGCACGAGCAGGCGGCCGCTGCGCAATTGAATGAGCCGGTCGTTCATCACATACCACGCGCCCTCGGCCTCGCCGATGAGCCGCGCCGAAGTCCACGTCGAGCCGTCGTCCTTGGAAAACGTGATGACCGGCAAACCGCCGCCCTTTTGCCCCTGCACATGCCGGGGCAGCAGCGCCGCGAGCCGACCGTCCTTCATGCGGAGAAACGTCACTCCGCCATCGCTGACCATGCCCGGCAGCGACCACTCCATTTTCATGCGCCCCTGCTCCTGCCAAGTGCGCCCGCCATCCGTGCTGCGGTAAAGCATCGGCACGGGAAACTTCGCCGCGAGCTGCTCGAAGTTCATCGGCGGCCGTCCCCACGGAGCGGCCATGAGGAGGTCGCCATTCTCCAGCGCGATCATCCCCGGCCCGATGAAGCTCCGCTCCGGCGTATGGTGGATGAAGATTTCCGGCTCGACGATGAACTTCGCTTTTTCGGCGGCGGGCAGCGCACCGAGCAGCATTGCGAGCAGGAGAATGGACAAGGTGAGCACGGATTTCATGAGATGGATGCGGCTCAATTCCCTCACAACAGCTCCAAGCCTTTCACCGGGCCTTTGCCGCTGCTGAACTCATCGGTCTCGATGCCGAGGCGCTGGAGCATCGAGACGAAGAGGTTGCTGAGCGGAGCGTTGTCGTCGTGCTTGAAGGCGAGATGTTGGCCGTGTTTGAAGCCGCCGCCGGCGAGGAGGATGGGGAGGTTGCTATTATCGTGCGTGTTGGCGTCGCCCATGTTGCTGCCGAAGAGGACCATCGTGCGGTCGAGCAGGCGCGCGTCGCCGTCGCGTTTGTGGGCGAGATTTTGCAGCAGCGATTTCAGCAGGGCCATCTGCTGATGGTCGGCGTCTTCGAGCTGGCGCACTTTCTCTGCTGCCTGCCCGTGGTGGCTGAGATTGTGATAGCCGTCGGTGGTGCTTTGGTTTTCGTGCAGTTTGAAAACGGGCGTGTCGAAGGCATCAACCATGAGCGTAACGATGCGCGTGGAGTCGGATTCGAGCGCGAGCTGCGCCATCGCGAGCATGAGGTCGAACTTCTCGAAGAAGAGCTTCTTGTCCTGAACGTCGGCGGGCGGCGGCTGTGCTGTCGCGGGCTTCGGCTTGAGTTCCCATTCGCGGGCGGTGTGCAGGCGCTCCTCCACCTCGCGCACCGAGGTGAGGTATTGGTCGAGGCGCGCGCGGTCGTCGCTGCCGAGGCGGCGGCTGAACTGCTTCGTGTCGTCGAGCAGTGTATCGAGAATGCTGCCGCGTTCTTCGAGTCTGCGCAGTTGCCGCTGCACGGTCGCGGCATCGCCTTGCACGAACATCTTCTGAAACAACGCCGGCGCGCGGTCCTCGGCGGGCAGTAGCACGCCGTCGCGCGTCCACGAGAGGCTGCGGTTCGCTTTGTCGATGTTCACGCCGAGATTCAGCGTGGGAAAGCGCGTGACCTGCCCGAGCTTTTCGGCGGCGAACTGGTCGAGCGAAATGGTGTTGCGAAAGCCGCTCTTCGTCGGCCCGCGCGCGCCGGTGAGGAAGCAGTTCTCCGTGCTGTGCCCGCCGACCACGCCGGGATGCGAGAGGCCGCTGATGACCGTGAAGTCGCTGCGGAAATTGGCGAACGTGGCGAGGTAGGGCGAGAGTTCGTAATCGCGTCCGGCGGTCTGCGGGAAGAACGGTTTCGGCAGCACGCCGAGGTTATTCGAAACAAGCAACATTCGTCGCGGTGCCTGCGAACTCGCGGCGCGGGCGAAGACCGGCGTCATGCATTCGAGCAGCGGCAACGCGAGCGTGACCCCGAGACCGCGGAGGAAAGTGCGCCGCGGGATGTGCGAGGATGCCGTGGAGATGTGGGGAGCGTCCATGGGGTCAGTGGCATCCAAGTTGCCCGAGGAAAACTTTGCTCTGCACGAGCGCCTGCACGAGGTCGCCGACGCGATAGCCACCCGGCGCGCACGCATTGAGCATCGCTTCGATTTCCGGCCGGTCGGAAAAGCGCACTGGGGTGCCGGTGGCGTAAACAGTGAACTGGTGCAGGAGATTGCGTGCGAGCTGGCGCGGGTTGGCGGCGAGAATGCGCTTCAGCTCATGCACGTCGCGGAAGCTGCGGCCATCGAGGAGGCGTCCGCTTGCGTCCACGGGTGCGGCGAGCGTGTAGGCGAAGTCGTGGCCGGCGCGGTCGATGCCCGTGACGCGCTCGCCTTCCTCCAGCCCGCGATAGCGCGGACGCCAGCCGCCGAGGATATCGAAGTTTTCCAGCGCGAGCCCGACGGGGTCGAACTTCGCGTGGCACGCGGCGCAGCTTTTCGATTTCGTGTGCA
>CAIPBN010000513.1 GCA_903863315.1 uncultured Verrucomicrobiota bacterium
ACCATTCTACAGATTTTGAGCCTCACGCTCTTCGAAAAAATCCCCATTTCACAGGCGCTGGCTCAACTTCCACCCACGCCCCCATCACCCGACACCGATAATCATCAATGTTTACTGGCGTTCTAAGCGGGACACTTCTGAGTTTCCCTGCTATTTTTGACTGCAAAAAGGCAAAAAGCGGGGAGCCGCGAATCGCCGGCGTGCGAGCGGTGGATCCATGAAGACTCATCTTACACATCGTGACACGTTCGATCACTGTTTCAAAGTTAGCGTGACCCGCGCATTCCACCGCCTCAGAAGCGCAGGTCTCCGGGTGTTGGCATGCGCGCTGTTGGCTGGCAGCCAAGCCATCGGCGGCGAGTTGCTCAGAAACGGCTCATTCACGGACGGATTGCAGGCGTGGAAGGTGGATGCCGCCTGGGGAAACTGGAATCCGTTGCAAGCTGGCTACGTGGGCATCCATCCGCCCGGCAGTGGCGGGATGGGGCAGATTATCTACCAGAGCCTCAACGTGACAAACATCGCGAGCCAACAGGTGACTGTCTCATGCAGATTGCAGAAAATATCGGCCCCGGCTGGCAAAACCGCCGCAGTGTATCTTCAATACGTCACAACCGGCAATGAACAGCGGCGTGTCAAAGTGCTGAACCCGGACAACAGTGCCGTGGCGGACTGGGCGGTCTTCAGCGCGAACTACACCTTTCCACCGGATGCACGCAAGCTGACAGGAATCGGCCTTGCCAAAGATGATTTCGGCGATTTCAACGTGGACGATGTGTCGGTGACTTCGAGCACGCTGACCGCCGATGTCGTCCCCGTGGTTTCAACGGTCAGTCCCGACCGCGGCCCGTATGGCACCACCATCGTCGTGACCGGGCAGAACTTCGGCTCCAGCCCTGGCCAGGTGAAAGTGCGTGATTCCGTGGCGGGCGTCACGGTTCAGAACTGGGCGGACACGCAAGTCTCCCTCACCTTGCAGGAGCCAGTGCGCAACGGACGCCTCACGTTGCACCGGGACTTCGTCGAAGCGGACGGGAGTTTCGACGTGCAGATGACCTCGCCGAACTTCACGGTGGACGTGCTGAGCACGCCACTGAAGGTCATCAAGGGCACGCTCGCGACTGTTGTGCTCAAGGTGGACATGCTGAACGGCTTCACCACCGCCAGCGGAATCAATCTTTCCCTGGTGGAGAATCCGTCCATTGCCACGTTCACCCCGTTGCCGATGCGCCAGTCCGGAGGCGGGATCATGAAGGTGGACACGACGTCGCTCGCCGCCGGGACGAATCTCTGGAATGTGCAGGCTACAGAAAGCGGTTCAGCTGCCCGGCTGGCACCGTTTGAACTTCAGGTGGTCACGGTGGCCGATTTGAAGTTCTACAACTCTGGGGTCGAACTATTGGGACCGCTCAACCTGACCGCCCAAGGGGAATTTTACGGCTTCAGCTTCACGTTGCATGACGCTGCACAAACTTCGCTGGACACCAGCGCCGCGACTTTGACTTCAGGCAATCCGTCGATCTTGCTGGTGACCCGCGATGCCTCCTTCGGAAACCACCGGCTCTTTGTCAACGAGAGCGGGAGCACCACCTTGACTGTGAGCACGCCCGATGGCTACAGCCGTCAGCTCACGGTCAATGTCAGCGTGCCCTCCAGCCCCAAAGTGACGAGCATCGGCTTGAACCTGCCCACGATGACCAACAAGGGTGACGAGACCAATACCTTCTTTGCCCAAGGCACCGGTCCATTGGGCGTCGGTTGGGAAGGCCTCACCCTGAGCAATGCCAACACCACTTGGTTCGACGCCAACACTCGCGTGGAGACCACCTTCCAAGTGGCGGCGGGAGCGGATCCTGGCATCATGATCCTTCGGGCTTACACTTTTACGGGCACGTTCCAAACCGGGATTTCAGAAACCTCCAAGCGGCATGTGGCGCTGAATGTCGTGAACGACCCGGCCCGGGGCCAGTTGGCTGGCAGCATCCGGAAGCTGGAATCAGGTTCTGCCGGGCCCCAGCACTTGGTCGGAAATCTGGAGATTTACGAGGCGGGGGCGCAGAATCTGATTAGTTCGAAGATGGTTTACTTGTTCGGGCCCAGCAGCCCGAACTACGTGATGTCATATCTGCAACCTGGGAACTACAAGGCCCGCTTCGTGCCGGGAGACAACCGGTTGTCGGCGCGATGGTATCCCAATGCGACTAGTCATGCTGCGGCAGTGACATTGACCGTCAACGCCGGCAGCACAGTGAACGACGTGCATTTCTTCCTTCGGACGCTCACCCTTACCGAGGCGATCGATTTCTCGACGCCAGACATCTTCACCAGCGGCAGCGGCATTCTGGGCACTGACACCGGCTGGTATGGACAGACCTCGACTACGCACGACGGCGCGGACGCCGCTGAAAGCCCGATGCTGAGTGACAACGGGGTGGCCTTTGTTGAAGGCACCATCACGGGGCCAGGCACGCTAAGTTTCTGGTGGAAGGTTTCCTCCGAGACCAACGCTGACACCCTGTCGTTCCAATCAGACTGGAATCCCGCCACCCTCCAAACCATCTCAGGCGAGGTCGGTTGGGCGCCAGTGACGGTGACGCTCACCGGTCCCGGGCCTCACACCGTAAGCTGGCAGTATAGGAAGAACGCCTCAGGCAGCGCGGGCGCGGACCGGGGCTGGCTGGATCAGGTCCTGTTCACCCCCGAGGCTGGCGGGACCGCTCCATCGATCGTGACTCAGCCGCTAAGCCAGACGGTCAACCAGGGCGCAAACGTGGGCTTCACCGTGACCGCCGCTGGCACCGCGCCATTGAACTACCAGTGGCGTCGCGGAGGCGGCGACCTCAGTGGAGCGACCATTGACACACTCACGCTAAATAGCGTGCAGCTCAATCAGGCCGGTGATTACACGGTGGTCATCACGAATTCCTTCGGCGCAATCACGAGCGCGGTGGCCACACTGACGGTGCTGGTGCCGCCACAAATCACAGCCGGGCCACCTGCGAACGTGACAAACACCGTCGGTGACACCGTTCAATTCGGCGTCACGGCCACGGGCACCGCACCGCTGGCGTATCAGTGGTTCTTCGCCAGCGCGCCGGTCATGAACGCCACGAACAGCAACCTCACGCTCCCCAATGTGCAGCTCGGCCAGGGCGGCAACTACCGGTTGGTCATCACCAACGCCGCCGGCGCGGTGACGAGCGGCGTGGTGTCGCTCACCGTCGTCGTCCTCCCGCCCAGCATCACCACGCCACCGACCGGGCAGACCTTCGCCCTGAGCAGTGGCGTGACACTGTCCGTCACCGCTGCCGGCACGGCCCCTCTGTTCTACCAATGGCAGTTCAACGGGACAAACCTCGTGGGCGCGACAACCGCAACACTCTCCCTCGCCAACCTCACGGCAGCGGACGCAGGCTCTTACCGGGTGGTCATCACGAATGCGGCAGGCAGCGTGACGAGCGCCAACGCAGATTTGATCTACTTCGGCGATTTGAAGTTCTACGCGGGCACGATACTGGCCGGGCCGGTTGGGCAGCAGTTCCGGGTGGATTACGCGGACATTATGAATGCGGGCACCACGAACTGGCTAATGCTTACGAATGTCACGCTTCCCTCCAGCCCGTATCTGGTGATTGATCCGAGTTCGCCGGGCCAAGGCAAGCGCTTCTACCGCGCCTACCGCACTGTCCCAGAGTAAGGGGCAGGCCACGCCCAGCGCGGCCCGCTCCTCAGTTTTTTTCATCCACACGGACGAGCCCACGGGGGGACGACGAGTGCCGCCCTCCCGCCTTGTTTTTAAGAAGCCGCTACGTGGTCTTGGTTTCACCAGCGGCACATTTCAGCCCGGCCTCCAGCTCCGCCTGCACCCTTCCTGATTCCAAGGTGGCTAAATGCCTCGATTTACTTCCCGGTGCATTTCCTCGGCGAAAACCTCGGGATGCAACCAAGTCGAGCAGGTCAGAAATCCGCCTCTCCTCGACGAGGCTCTAGCAGCAAAGCAGGACAAGTTTGGGATTTGCAAAGCAGGAATCTACCGTCTCCACCACCATTCTTGGAGGAGGGCGAGCGGAACGATGCCCGAGGGAAAGAATGGCGGTGGGGACTGCTTTGGCGCTTGGCCTGCGCGGCTTTGCAAACTTCCCACCGTCATGCGCCCGCGTTCATCCGCGAATCACTCCGGACTAGCCGCGCCACCCGATGCCCAACAAAAGCCCACGCTCCTCTTCACCAATCGGCCAAGTTGAAACTGTCCTGCTTTGCTAACTGCTAAAATGTCCCGCTTTGAAAACTCCGCGATAACAGTTCAGCCTTTCCTTGCCTGCCGGAAGCCCGCTCCCTAGCATCCTTGCCATCGGCGCATGATTCGCTCCTTTGCCTTCACCACCCAGGGCCGCCTGCACACTCAGGACATCGACCTGTTCCTGATGCCCACCCTGCTCGCGGACACGAACCTGTTCCTCTGGGTGGATCTGGAGGCCTCCACCCCCGAAGAGTCCAAGACCATCCTCGAAGGCATTTTTCACTTTCACCAGCTCTCGATTGAGGACTGCATCAAGACCAGCCCCAACCCAAAGATCGAAGAATATTCGCCCAAGGATGAGGACCGGTTCTCGCCTTATCTTTTCATGGTCATCCATGCGGTGGACTACAGCCGCAAGGACGGGGTTTTTGCCACCAGCGAGTTGAACTTCTTTCTGGGGAAGAACTTTCTCGTGACCTACCACGATGTGCCGCTGAAAAGCGTCTCCACGACGGCCGAACGGGCCACCAAGAGCACCATGCACATTGCCCGCGCTCCGGACCGCGTGGCGCACACGTTGCTCGATGCGCTCGTGGACAATTACAAACCCGCGCTGGAGGAGCTGTCGCTGGAAATTGCCGAGCTGGAGAACGACGTGGTGGAGCACCCCACCCAGCGGACCTTGAACAAAATCATCGGCATCAAGCGCGAGGTGCTCCATCTGCGCCAGATCATCGGCCCGCAGCAGGAGGTGCTCAAGCGCTTCGCCCAAGGGGAGTTCAAGCTCATCCGCGCGCACCTGGTCCCCTACTTCCGAGACATTTACGACCGCCTCTTCCACATCGCCACGCTGGCCCAGAACTTCACTGACTCGCTCACGGGCATCCTGCACATCCACCTGAGCATGACGTCGAACAAAACTGGCGAGACGGTCAAGGCGCTGACGCTCATCACCATCGTCACCACGCCGGCGATGCTGATC
>CAIPBN010000514.1 GCA_903863315.1 uncultured Verrucomicrobiota bacterium
CAGGGGTATTTGTGAGTGCTTTTAAAATAGAAAACTTCGTCGATGGGGATGTAATTTTCAAGATTGGTGATCCCGCAAATAATTTATATATCCTGAGCGATGGTCAAGTGGATCTGCTTGATGATAATGGGTTCGTATTTGATCAAATTCAAAAGGGTGAGCCATTTGGAGAAGCGGCGTTTCTAAACGGCGGATTCAGAAGCGCAACAGTTCGTGCCAAAGGAAATGTGGTGTGCAAAAAAATTAGGTTCGTCAGTAAAAACTGTGGGCGAGCTTTGGCTCGGGTAGCTTGCCAAGTACATGATACAAGGCCAGTTCTGTGGCCTTGAAGGTTCGAAAGCCGTACGCTTTTCTCATAGTGACTTTGGCTTTGTTGTTCAGGCCCTCGACGACACCGCTGGAGAATTGCTTGCGGGCCCGGAAATAGTTCAGCAGCAGTTCGCGGTGGTTGCGTACGGTGCGGGCAAATTTCTTCAGCGGGTCGATGCGCGAGCGCATCACCTCGGCGCACCACTGGTCCAGGAATTTTCCCGCCCAGGTGGGCGAGTCGTAATCCCAGAAGCGCTGGAAGTATTCCTTGAACAGGTAGGCGCGAACGCTCTTGAGGTTGTAGCGAAGAACCTCGCTCAGCTTGATGCGCTGTGTGTCGGTCAGGTTCTCCGGCCGCTTGAGCAGACACCATCGGGATCGCTTTAATATCGGTTCGTAGCCGTCCTTGATCAGCTGGCGGGCCTCGCCGGAGCGGATCTCGTCGATGGCCAGGTTGAGCTTGGCCACGACGTGAAAGCGGTCCAGGATGTTCAGGGCGGCCGTGCAGTTCTCCTTGATCAGATCCAGGTAGGGCTTCCACATGTCCGAGCACACGAACTCGATGCGCTGAGTGAGCTGCGTGCCGATCAAGTCGAAGAACTTCTGGAAGGCCGCTTTGGTCCGCTCCTCGCCCACCCACAGCAGGCGCGTGCAGCCGGTCTCGATCTGGTAGACCAGCGTCAGATACTTGTGGCCCTTGCCGTAGGCGATCTCGTCCACGCCGATCGCCCGGATCGGCCCCAGTTGCCGATGCAGCAGTCCCCACTCCACGACGTAGGCCACCGCTTGGTGGACCTTCTCCCAGCTGGTGTGGAACGATTGCGCGGTTTCCTTCCAGGACAGCTTACGCGCCCACTGCGCCAGGTACAGCATGTAGGCCTTGGTCAACTGGTGTTTGCCCGTGCCCCAGGGGACCTCTTCGACCTTGACCCCACAGCGTACGCAATCGACCCGCCGCATGCAGTAATGTAGGATCACGGCGAAGCCCCAGATCGGAATGAACTCAAAACCGCGCTGCGGCATCAGGTCATAGCCGCTACCTGGCTCATGACAGCCTGAGCAGCGCGCCTTTGAGCCCTGGCGGGGACGGACATCGATATCGATCGTATTGATGGATGCACGCAACCGGGCCCCGGTGTAGACAAAGCCGGGGAAATGATGACAAGCGTTGAGCAGGCGGGTCAGGAGCATGGTAGGCAGCAGCCAGAAAGTCCATCGGAGTCCGAGTATGCCCGTCGCGCCCACCATGACCCTGGCCGAGTATTGCCCGGACCTTGCGCAGTGGCCGCAGCGTTGGCAAAGCGATGAACAAGATATCGCGGCGGGCCAGCACATCGTGGAATTCCTCACCCCTTTCCTGCTTCACCTGCTCGACGAGCGTCTCGCCATCAAAACGTTGCACCGGCACCGCGATCACCTCTGGATGCTCGGTGGCGAGCTCATACGGCATCGCTACGAGGACGACAAGCTGAGGAAAATGCCCGTAGGCAAAGCCATTGCCGAACTCATCGAGGAAGACGGCGGCCCGTTGATCTGGCCTCGGATCACTGAAGCCGAACAGAACTCCTTCGACGCCACTTGCCGCAAGCTCTATAAGTTCATAAACTCAACAGCTAAAATCGCTCGGCAGGGGG
>CAIPBN010000515.1 GCA_903863315.1 uncultured Verrucomicrobiota bacterium
AGATTTTGTTGCCGAAAACAATCGGGCTGGAGGTGCCAGGGCCGGGCAGGTCAGTTTTCCACGCCAGGCCTTCGGTGTCGCTCCACTTGAGCGGTGTGCCTTTGGCGTCGCTGACGCCAGAGCCGTCAGGGCCGCGGAACTGCGACCAGTCGGCGGCGGTGATGTGGGTGGAGACACAGGTGAGGAGGGCGGCGAGGAGCGGGGGCAGGCGCATGGCTGTGATTTCAACGCACTGTGCCTTTGAGGCAAGGCCAAACTCCCATCCGTCAAGCGGTGGCCTTCCCCTGCTTGACGGCTGGGCTACAGTCCCGGCGTGCGCAGCCGCGTCACCGAACCGTTCAGCGAACGCCCCTTCTGGCAGGCGTGGCCAGGCGCGTGGCATCCCCTGTGCGGGAGCTTCGCTGGCATGGGCTGGAGCTTCGAGTGGCACGACTTCGAGTCGGTGACGCGCGTGGAGTGGGGCAAGAGTTTTCATCCGCAGGGCTTGGAGGTCTGCCTGAACCTGTCGGGGGCAGGCCACATCGCGACCAGGAAGGACGAGCTGGATGTGCGTCCGGAATCGGCGGTGCTCTATCTCAGCGGCGAGACGCCGTTGACCGCGTGGCGCGAGGCGGGGCAGCGGCATCAATTTCTCACGGCGGAGTTCAGCGTGGATTTTCTGCGACGCAATCTTCCGCGCGGTCTCGGTCAGGTGCGGCCTTTTGTGCAGCGGGTGCTCGACGCGAAGAAGCTCACGACCGCCGTGGACCTAAGCCGACCCCTCACGCCGCGGCTGCGCTTGCTGGTGTCGGCGCTGCGATCCCCGCCGGTGAGCGGCGCGGCGCGGACGATGTGGTTCACCGCGAAGGTGTATGAGGTCGCGGCGGAGCTGTTTTTCGATCACACGGCGGAGGAGACCTTGTTCTGCACGCGGCAGACGCATGTGGCTCAGGAACGCGTGGAGAAGGCGGCGGCGCTGGTGCGGGCGAATCTCGCCGAACCGCTGACGCTGGAGGAGCTCGGCCAGCGTGTGGGGTGCAGCCCGTTTTACCTGAGCCGCACCTTTACCGAGCAGATGGGCATGACCATCTCGCAATTCCTCCGGCAGGTGCGGCTGGAGCGCGCGGCGGATCTGCTGCGTTCCGGCAAGTTCAACGTCACCCAGGCCGCGTTGGAGGTCGGCTACTCGAGTGTCGGCCATTTCAGCACGGCGTTTCACGAGACGTTCGGCTGCTGTCCGGGGTTGTATCCGCTGCAGATGCCATCGCAGCAGGCGGACAAGGAGTAAGTCGGCGTGGGGCGCGGGGCCGAAATCCTCGTCCGTGGAAAAACGTCATTGCAATTCACCGCCGTGCTCGGCATTTTGCGTGCCCTTTGGTTCGGGGCGTAGCGTAGCTTGGTAGCGCGCTTGGTTCGGGTCCAAGAGGTCGTGAGTTCAAATCTCACCGCCCCGACCATTGTCTTCTTGGACGTGCCGTTGTTTCCACCGCGAGCCGGCCACCCACGGTTTCCTCTTTCCAATACCAGACTCCGTCTGCGGTTCCGCGACGAGCTGCGGGCGGGTTCTGGACGATTCAGCGCGGTAGTTTCCGGTCGTGGAGCGGTTCGCCAGCCGGCGGGGAGATGGGCATTTGCAGACCGCCGGAATCACCGAGCTCGCGATAGAGCTGGTCCCTCAGCCGGGTGGCCTGTTCCGCAAAGGCGGGCACCTGGATCAGGTTGTGCCGCTCCAGCGGGTCCGTCTGGAGATCATAGAGTCCGTCGTGGTCCCAGACGCCGTGGTAGGAGATGTATTTCCAACGGTCGGTGCGCAGGGCGAAGGTGGTGGGGGTCGCAGGGAAATTCCATTCCCAGTAATACTCATACAGGATATGGCTGCGCCACGGGACCGGCCGGCCTTGCAGCAGGGGCCAGAAGGAGCGGCCATCCATGCGCGGGGCATTGCCGGGGACGGGGACGCGCGCGGCCTCCAGCAGCGAGGGGGCGATATCAATGTTCTGCACCATCTGCGTGACCACGGTGCCGGGCTGGATGGCCCCGGGTGCCCAGGCCAGCAAGGGCACGCGAATGCTGGTCTCGAAGGCGTCGCGCTTGTCGTAAAAGCCGTGCTCGCCGAGTGCGAAGCCGTTGTCGCCCATGTAAACAATCAGCGTGTTCTCGCGGCGGCCCGGCTCGGCGAGGAACTTCAGGATTCGCCCCACGTTCTCATCCACGGAATGCACCGCCTCGGCATAGCGGCGGTAAAGCTGCTCGAAGGAAGGCACCGGATCGTTGTCGAACCGCCCCGTCTCCATGTGGTCCACGCCGTGGATGCCGTAGCGGCGCTCGCGCACCCAGCGCGGTTGGGAGGCGTAGTTTTGCTCGGTGTTCGCCATCGTCGGCGGATACGGCACGGGGAACTTATCATAGCGGCCCTTGTGGCGGGGTGCGGGCTCGAACGGGAAATGCGGAGCCTTGAAGGACAGGTAGAGCAGGAACGGTTTTTCCCGGCGTTGCTGGAGCCATTCGAGCGCGAGGTCGGTGAGCACGTCCGTGCTGTAGCCTTTGAAGGCCCGGCGCTCGCCATTGATGTTGAGCGTCGGGTCGAAGTAGTCGCCCTGCCCGCGGAACCCCGCCCAGTGGTGAAAGCCCTTGCGGGGCGCGTCGCTGTCATGGCCCATGTGCCACTTGCCGAAGAACGCCGTCTGGTAGCCCGCCTGCTGGAGGTATTCGGGGAAGAAGCGGATGCCGGCCGGCTCCGGGCGCTGGTTGTCCGCCACGCGATGGTGGTGCATGTATTGGCCGGTCAGGATGGAGGCGCGGCTGGGCGAGCACAGCGAGGTGCTCACGAAGGCATTCCGCAGATGCGCGCCCTCCTTCGCCAGCCGGTCGAGATTCGGTGTCTCCAGAAAACGCGGTGCCTCAGGCAGGAAGCTGAGGAAGTCCCAGCGATGGTCGTCGCTGAGAATGAAGATAATGTTGCGCGGCTGGCTGGTGGCAGCCGCAGCCCAGCTAGTCAAGGCGAGCAGGCACAGGAGGATGCGAAATGGATTCATGAAGGTGCGACAGGGAGGACGCTAACCAAACGAGCCGCACACGACCAGCCCGGTTCATTTCCGCAGTCCGGCTGGGCGCACGGCTCACAGATCCCGGTTGCTGGTGTAGGAGTTCGTGGCGTTGACGCCGACGAAGACGCGGACGTAATCCGAGTGCCCGTCGGCGAAGGCCGCGTTGAAGCGCGTGTCGTTCACCGGCGTGTGCCAGAACAACTGGGCAGCGGGATAGACATAGCCGACGGGGGCCGGCCAGACGGGCTGCCAGATGCCGTGGTCACCGTTGGTCAGCATCCGGACGGGATCGCGAATCTCGTTGCTCCGCACGGAGTTGAGGTTGATGTCCTTGGTCAGGTAATTGAGCGTCGGGTTGAGCGCGGCTCCGGCGTTGGGCGAGTAGGAACTGCCGTATTGGTCATACCACGATGGCTGTGGCCCGCCGCCGGAGGTGTAGCCCCGATCACTCGGGCACTTGGCAATCAACATCTCGTCCGTGGCGGCAAACTTGCCGACGTAGGAGTTGATGTAGCGTCGATCGCCGCCGAAGAAAAGATAGAGGCCTTGGTTGCCTGCCTTGCCCCACCACCAGTATTGGCTGGGGATATTGGCCGCGTTTGATCCGCGACCGATGGTTGGCGGAAATCGGTCATCGTAGTCATCCACATAAAGCCGGGCTGACAGGCCAAACTGGCGCAGGTTGTTCATGCACTTCGTCTGATTGGCCTTCGCCTTGGCCTTGCCCAGCGCGGGCAGGAGCATGCCCGCCAGGACGGCGATGATGGCGATGACCACGAGCAGCTCGATCAAGGTGAAACCACTAGCGCCGCGCCGCGCCGCGGGCAGGTTGTTTCCGGAGCCAAGGGACTTCATGGGGAGAGGCGTTTGTTGCCTGACCATACGCCGCGACTAACCGGTGGCAACCATGGAGTTGAGGACGGTGGTGCTTACCCGGCCGAATCTCTCGAAGGTCCTTGAGCGATCAGGCCGTGCGGAACTTGAACAGCTTCGCCGCGTTGCCTCCCAGCACCTTGGCTTGGTCGGCAGGCGGCAGGAAATCCAACAACGCCGCGGTGCGTTCGCGCTCCGCCCGGTAGCTGGCTGGAGAAGCGTTGTCATCGAACCCGCCGCCGTAAATCAGCCGGCCCGCGCCATAGGCATTTGCCAGCTTCCGGAACAGCGCCGGCAGCTCGGCGGCTTCCTTCGCCTCCTTGGCGGGCAGTGAGGACAACTTCATGACCACGTTCGGGAAGTCCGCCCAGCGGAGAACGCGTTCATGCTCGGCGGCGGTGCCCTGAAACGGCCGGCCCAGATGGTCCACGATCACGGGCGTCTGCTTGAACTCGCGGATGAGCGGCTCAAAACCGGGCGCATGCCGTGGTTCAAAGTGAAGCTGGAGGGCCAGCCCGTGCTCCGCCGCGAGCTGCCAGAGGCGCCGCAGCTCGGGTTTGCCAAAGGGCGGCAGCCGGTCGTTTTGATAGGCGTGGATGCGCGCGGTCGCCACGGGCAGGCGCTTGGCCA
>CAIPBN010000516.1 GCA_903863315.1 uncultured Verrucomicrobiota bacterium
GCCGGCATGGTGCTGCCGCTGGTGCGTGGCAACTACATCTTCATCTATCCCTCGCCCTTGCATTACCGCGTCGTGCCCACCGTCTTCTACGACAAAGACTGCACGGTGCTCTTCGGCACCAACACCTTCCTCAGCGGCTATGGGCGCAAGGCTCATCCCTACGACTTCCGCAGTCTCCGCTACCTCTTTGCCGGTGCGGAGAAGCTCCAGTCCGCTACCGCCGAGCTCTGGTCACAGAAGTTTGGCGTCCGCGTCTTCGAAGGCTATGGCGCGACCGAGTGCAGCCCCTGTCTCAGCGCGACCACGCCCTTGGAGCCCATGCACGGCACCGCCGGCCGCTTCCTGCCCGGCGTCGAGTGGCGCCTCGAACCCGTCGAAGGCATCGGCGAAGCCCCCAGCCGACCTGCGGAGGCTCCATCCTCCCCAGACGCCAGACCCCAGACTCCAGACCCGCATCATCCCGCCCTTGCCCCCACCGGCCGCCTGTTCGTGAAAGGCCCCAACATCATGAAGGGCTACCTCAACCAAGACGCCAACGCCAAGTTCCTCGCGGGCGGCGGCTGGTATGACACCGGCGACATCGTCAGCGTGGACACCGAGGGCTTCGTGAGCATCCGCGGACGCATGAAACGCTTCGCCAAGATTAGCGGCGAGATGGTCAGCCTCACCGCCGTCGAGGACGCCTTGGCCGGCGCCTTCCCGCAATACGGACTCCGCTGTCAGACCGCCGTCGTCACGCGTCCCGACGACGCCAAGGGAGAAGCCCTAATCTGCTGCACGACCGAGCCGAAGCTCACCCCCGCCGAGATTCGCGACGCCATCAAGTCCAAGGGCCTCTCGAACCTTTGCGTCCCCCGCGAGATAGTGGTCGTGAAGGAAATCCCCAAGCTCGGCACCGGCAAGGTGAACCATCGTGAGCTTCAGACCATGGTGACCACCAATAAATAGCCTGCACCACTCACCGACTATGAACCCTCCACCATTGCCCGACCCAAACGACCCAAACGCCGACGTCACCGGCATAGTCGGGCATATTCCCAAGGGCCTTAATCCCTGGCGAAGCGGACCTGCCTACGTAGCGCTGGGTCTCACCACGATCAGTCTTGCGTTCACACCGGTCGCCTTCATTGGCGGCATGGGGATGTTGGGGGCACTGGCTGGCATGGTATTCGCCGGCAACGTCCAAACCGCCGCCATGACTGACCCGCAGGACGCAAACCCAAAAGGACGCAACTGGCGCAACTCGGTCGCCGGGCTTGGTGTCTTGGCCCTCGTGGTTCTTGGCTTCATCGCGGTGGCAGCCTTGGGGAGCGCGATGCGCGCCGCCAATCGCGGAAAGCCCATTGAGACCGGCGGGACCATTCCCCTCGTAATTATGCTTTCCTGTGGCGTGGCCATGGGGCTGGCGATGCTTGCGTCCGCGAGTCGCAAGGCAGAGACGCTGCAAACGGTTCCCTTGATGCTGTATTGGATGTGCTATGTCCCGCTGCCGCTCATTCTGGTCAGCGTCCTGTGGAATGGCAGCGGATTCGGCAATTAGCGGCAGCGCAATTGACGACCCGGAACGGCAATCAAGTGCTTCATCAAACCAAGCCATGAAGATATGAACCCATCCGAACCACTCATTCCTTCTAAGTCCGAGGTGCCTGCTTGGAAGGTGTTTAATCCGTGGGCCAACCCTGTCGCTTACATCGCGCTTCCTTTGACAGTCTTGAGCGCCTTTCTCCTGAGGCAGCCAATCGCTGCCTTCGTCGGCGCCTTCATCCTGCTCGCCGCACTGGGAATGTTCATGGTTGCAGGCTCATTCGCACTGCTGGCTCAGCTCCGGCTGACGGAATCGGGTGGGACCAAGTTGAAATGGAACACGGGCAGCTTGAGTTTCTTTTGCCTCCTTGGACTCTTTAGCTGTGTCCTGCTCGCCGTCTGGCCTCTGTTTGCGGGCGGTGAAAAGTTGAGCCAGCCGCTCGCTGGCGGCCGGGTTGCCGCTGGTTTCCTGCTTTCTGTCCTCTGCACTGGGGGATTGGTCGCTTGCGCTGCCAAGGGCGCGGAACTTACTGCCGAGCGTGGCTTCTTGATGGCGTCCTACTGGCTCTGCTACGTCCCTGCGGCTGTTTTTGTGGCCCTCATCTTCATGCAGTCGGGTTTCCGTGGCGGCAACTGACACCAGATGCAGAACCATCCCCGCATCTCAACGCCCGCGCTCGCCGCCCCATTCGAAGGCTCAAGTGCAGTGGCAAAATCACAGCGTCGACTCCTTTCCTCCCTCTCCCAGCGGGAGAGGGCAGGGGTGAGGGAGGAAAGCAGCTGCGTTCGGATGCATCCGCACATCACTAACCTGCCACGTTTTCACCCTCACCCTGTCCCTCTCCCTCCGAGGGAGAGGGA
>CAIPBN010000517.1 GCA_903863315.1 uncultured Verrucomicrobiota bacterium
ACTGCGGGTTCACAATCAGGTTCGTCTTCGCCGCGTCGCTCAGGAACGCCTGCGCGCTGGCGGTGACACCAATGTTCGTTACCGCGTCGTTCGTGCCGAACCCGAAGAAGATGTTGTTCGCAATGTCCAGCTTGCCGGAGGCGATATGCGTCGTGGAGTTGGCGTCAATGCTCAGACCGCGCCGGGCGAAGTCGCCGAAGATGCCGTTGAAGAAGCTCGGCGAAGCGAACTCGCGGATGACGAAGGCCGTGCCCGCCTGCTGGCCGTTCACGGCGCCCGAGCCAAGAATCGTCGCGTTCCAGACTTTCCACTCGGAGGTCGGCTGCACGCCGGTGACGGGTGCGTCGCCGTCAATCTCAAAGCCACCATCCTTGGCGCCGTGCTCCTGGATGCCGAACCAAAACTGGTTCGTGCCCCGGTAGCCCTGGTCGGTGTCGAACGCCTCATCGTCGTTGAAGGCGGAGACAAGGTAGCGCGTGTTCACCGTGCCGCCGAACCACTCGAAGCCGTCGTCGGCAATCGCGTAAGCCTCCACAAACTCAATCACGCTGCTGCGACCCACGCCGCAGAAGGAGAGGCCGTTGATCTCCTTGTTGGATTCCAGGCGCTTGCCGCCGTGCCGGATGGACACGTAGCGCATCACGCCGGAGGAATCGTCATCGTTGTTGCCACCGAAGCGGTGGACGTTCTGCCCGTTGATGACGGTGTCGGGGAGACCCTCATACACATCATACTTGGGCGAGGAACCGTTGCCCGTGGCGTCCACAGCGCTGTTGAGCGAGGAATTGCCCAGCAGCACGATGCCGCCCCAGAGGCCGCGATCGTAGATGCCGAGGTTGGGCCAGGGATTCGCCGTCCCGATGTTGTCGGCGGTGGAGGTGAAAATGATGGGCCGGTCGGGGGTGCCTTGGGCGAAGATTTTCGCGCCCTGGCAGATGAAGAGACAGCCAAACTGGGTGGTGTCGTTGGTGCCCTTGATGATGGTGCCGGCTTCAATGGTGAGATTCGCACCGGTCTGGACATACACCTTGCCCGTGAGCGTGTAGGTGTTGGTTGCATACCATGTCGCACTGCTCGTGATGGAACCGGAGATGTTCACCACGTCAGCGCCCGCCTGCGAGGCTGCCAGCAGAACTGACAGACCCAGCGCCTTGCCGAGTGTTTGGAGTGTTTTCTTCATAGGGACAAACTGCGTTAGTTGATTCAACAGCTTGCGAAGTAGAACAGCAGCCCGTTACGCGCCAAGGGCGGGAAGGTTACGATTGCGTGAGACGAGAGGAGCGCCGGCTTCCAAGCCGGCTTAAACCACCGCGACCTCCAGACGCGCATTTTGCAGCACCACCGTGAAGGAACTGAGCTGGTAATTGCTTCTTTACGCGCACCTGCGGGCGAACGCGCAAAGCCGGCTGAGAAGCCGGCGCTCCGTCAATACTCGTAGGCCAGCGACACGCCAAAGGTCATGCCCTTGGTAAAGGCCGAGTAGCTGGTGGCCGGATCGTTCTTCACCCCGTAGGTGCGACGGAAGACCGGGTCCAACAGGTTGCGCGCGGTGAACTTGAGGGACATGCCGGGCCGGAGCCGCTGGCTCCAGACGAAATCGAGCTGCGGCGCGGGCTGCTCATATACGTCTTCCGTCAGCGCGGAGGCGATGGTGAGGCGCTCGCCAACAGCATTGTAGGAAAGCGACATCGAGGTGCCCGTGCGCCGGTTGTCGTAGTTCAAGTCCAAGTTCAGGATGAAGGGCGACTGGTCGAAGAGCTGGCGGACGGGCTTCGCCTGTGGCTTTTGGGCCTGCTCGGTGGGCGTGAGCTTCACCTCGGAGTTCAGCACCGAGTAGCTGAAGCCCCAACTGAAGTTGTCCAGGTGCGGGCTGATGAAATCGAGCTTCTTGCGGGCCTCGAACTCGACGCCATAAACCGTGGCCTGATCGCGGTTCTCGTATTCCAGGATGTCGCCCTGCAAGTCCACGAGCCGGCGCTCGATGGGGTTCTTGATCTGCTTGTAAAAGCCGCTGACGGAGAAAACCTCGCCCGGCCGGGGAAACCACTCCCAGCGCACGTCGTAGTTGTCGATGTCACTGATCTTCAGCCGGGGATTGCCACGCACCAAAGTGTCAATCGCCGGGTCATAGGCTTGGTAGTTGGCGATCTCGCGATAACTGGGCCGCGCAATCGTCTGCGCCCACGCCAGCCGGATGTTCATGTCCTTGGCCAGGTTGAAGACCAGGTTGAGCGATGGCAGCCAGTGCGCGCCCTGGACGGAACCCACGCCAGTGCCGAGGCCGCTGCCGCCTTGGCCCTCGATGCTTAAGTCGGTCATCTCCAGCCGCGCACCACCGATGACGCGGACGCGCTCGGCCACCGGCAGATCGAGCATCGAATAGGCGGCGGTGACATCCTGGCGGCCGGTGTAACGGCTGTTGCCGAGGTCGTTCACCAGATACCGATCCAGCCGCCCGCTGGCGAACTGAAGGCTGGTGTCGTCCAAGAACGTGTTCGGCGTCCCGGTGAAGTCGTTCACATTGCCGAACGGACCGGTCATCAGATATTGGAAGGTGCGCTCCCGAAACTCGCGCTTCGAGGCGCTGAAGTAGCCGCCTGCCTTGAACTCAGTATCCTCCCCGGCCCAATTCATGAACGGCCATTTGAAGTCCGCCTTCAGGTTGAAATTGATGTCCTCCAGCGTCCGGAAAAACCGCGTGGGCAGCACCGGCTGGGGAGCGGCGTTGTCATTGATGGTGTAAACCGTGGTCCCGCCCGGACCGGCTTCCTTGAAGGCATTGAAGAAGCGAGAATCCGGCTCTTCCTGCGTGGTTTCGGACAAGGTGGCGAGCCAGTCGAAGCGCGGCTGGTTGTGCCGCGGCAGCTCATGCCCGCCCTTGAGCTGGAAGGTGTGCAGATGCCGCTCCACAAAGTTCAACTGCGTCTGCTCGATGTTGCGGCGTGTCCCATCGGTGAAGATCAGCGCGCCGTCGGACTTGCGGGCGGTGTCCTCCGCAAACTGGTTGTAGAGAAAGCTGAAGCCGAACTCATGACCCTCGGCAGGCTTGAGCCCCAAGCTCACCGAAGTCACCCACGAGGCCTCCATCACACCGCGCGAGTCCTTGGACTCCAGGCTTTTCTCCGAGGTGCCCGCGTTGCTGCGGAAGCGATCCCGCACCCCGTCCGCATAGGAGGAGAAGTTGCGGTTGTAGCTCAGGCCCACGAAATAGCCAGCCGGCTTGCCCAGCAGGTAGAACTGGTCGCCCGTGGAGAGCGCGAAGCTGTTGTTGAGCGGTGAGGAACCGCTCACGGGACCGAACTGGGCCGGCCCCAAATCACGCGTGAGGCGCACGAGCGTCGCATTGGCCGGAGCCGTGGCGCTGACGCCGACCCGACCGGGGATGACCAGATTCGGGTTGGCAAACGATTCCGGCAGGGCGCGCGTGCCATCCTCAATGCCGGTCCAATCCAGCGCGCCGCCGTTGTAGCTTTGGAAGCTGTTGTTGAGATTGGCCTGCGTGTTGTAGCTGGCCCCCAGCGACATCTTGAAAAAATACCGCGCGGGAATGGACTTCGTCACGATGTCCACTGCACCACCCGTGAACGCGCCGGAGAGGTTTGGCGTGAAGGTCTTGCTGACGACAATGCTGTCGATGATCGCCGCCGGAAACAGATCGAGCTGGACCGATTTGCGATACGGGTCCGCGCTGGGAATGTCCGCGCCGTTCAGTGTTGTGCTCGTGTAGCGGTCCGCCAGGCCGCGCACGACGACGAACTTGCCGTCCACAATGCTCGTGCCCGTGACCTTGGCCACGATGTCGCCCGCGTCCGAGCTGGTGCCCTTGGAAATCTGCTCCGAGCCGATGGCATCGGTTACGGCAGCGGCCTTCTTCCGCTCCTCGAGCACGGCCGCGATGGTCGTGGGCTTGACGATGGCAAGTGGGGGCGGGGGCGGAGGCAGTTTGGTGGGCGCAGGCGCGGCCGCGGGCGCGACCATCGCAGCGGTGGGCGCGGCCGTGGGGGCTATCTTCGGCCCAGTCGTGGCCGGCGCGGTGAGCGCGGCATTGGTGCCGGTGCCGCCAAAAACGCCGCCGCCCGTGATGCCCTGACCGGGCGGTCGCTTCGGTGCCTGGAAGAAACTCCCACCCATTGATGGCGGCGCACCGGGGGCTGCGGCCGAGACGGTAGCGGATCGGGCCGGACCACCGGGCGGCGGGGGAACGTTGGGTTGCGGCTGCTGTGGCTGGTTGGGCTCCGGGGGCTTGGGCTCCTCCTTCTGCTTCTCCTCTTTCTTCGTGGCGACCAAGTCCATCCACTTCAACACCGGATCAAGCTTGCCAGACTTCGCCGCCCAGTAGGTCACGCCGCCAATGAGCGCCGCGTGCACGGCGACAGAAATCGCCACGCTCGTCTTGTCGGCCTTTTTCTTCCGTTCAGGACGCATGGAGCTAGATATCGAATGCGGAGTTCAGAGCGCGGAATCTGGCGGGGAGGTTGTGAACGCGGTCTTGGATTCCGCATTCCCCATTCCCCATTCGGAATTCTCCCTTCACGGTCCCGCCGCCTCCGTGGCCAGGCCCACCTTGTTCACGTTGGCCTGTGTGAGGATGTCGAGGACGGTGATGACCTTCTGGTATTGCACCGTGAGATCCCCGCGCACCACGATGCTCAGATCGGGGTCGGATTTGCGCAGCTCGATGAGCACGTCGCGCAGCTCCTTCACCTGCATCGGGCGCGAGTTGAGGAAGATGTTCCCCTTTTCGTCCACGGTGAGGTTGTTGATTTTCGGCGGCGGATCCTTCGGGTTGTTTGCCGCTGACGGCAGGTTGATGGCGATGTCGTTGACGGCCGGAGCCGTGGTGATGATGAAGATGACCAGCAACACGAACGCCAGGTCCAGCAGGGGCGTGATGTTCAGCTCGCTCATCGTGTGATGAGCGGACTGCGAGAGCTTCTTCCGGCGGCGGGCAGGCATGTCGGGACTATTTGGTGACGACTTCCTGCCGGCCGATCCCGAGTGAGCGGATGGCGTCGGTGATTTCATCGGCGAGGGGGCGGTTGTCCACGTATTTGTGCTCGATGGCGGTGGACAGCTCGGCGTTGAAGTTGTCCAGCTCCTGCGTCATGTGCCGGATGGTCGTGACCATGAAGTTGAAGGCGAACATCGCGGGGATGGCGACGAACAAGCCGATGACCGTCGCGATGAGCGCACCCGCGACACCGGGAGCCATCGCAGTCAGGCTCGCGGCCTTCGCAATCGCGATGCCCGAGAAGGTCTCCATCACACCCCACACGGTGCCGAGCAAACCTATGAACGGTCCGCCGGCCACCGCCGTGGACAACACGATCATCCCCTTCTCCAAGGCCAGCGCCTCCGCGCCGGCCGTGCGATCCATCGCCACGAGCACGGACTCGAAGCCGGCGCTGCTGAACTTGGTCTCGCCTTTCACCTTCACAGGATTCTTTTCCAAGTGAAAAGCAGCCTCCTCGACCCCGGCCAGATAGACCTCATAGGCGGGCGATCCCTCGAATTCCTTCTTCGCGCGGAACAGCTCGAAGGGATCGCGCGTCTCGCGGAACGCCGCGTAGAAGGCCTTGCTCTGCTTGCCGGCCTTCGAGAGCTGGCGCGACTTGTTGATGATGACGGTCCAGCTCACGAGCGAGCAGATGGCCAGCAGGCCGATGGTGATCTTGCCTTCCATCGTGGCTTTCTCGAAGGCGAACGACAGGGCGTTGGCGAGGATGGGCGTGTAGAATTCTTCCATGGTCAGCGGGGGCTTGAAGCGCGGTGGTCGGCGTGTCGTGACAGCAACATGGCCGCATCTTGTTCGCGTTGTGCTACAGACAAACGGCGGCAAGGTTACGATTCCGAAACTTGCTTTCGCCACGGACAGAACGGCGCGTTTCATGTCCGGATTTCTGCTTCTGCAGCACCGCCCGGACTTCATCTCGCTGATCCATTGCACCGTCGGGACATGGTTCGGAAGCGGAGTGGTTCCATCAGGATCCTGATAACGTTGTCAGCCTTGATTGGGTTCCCTGGAAACTCGATCCGGACGTTGTAATTCAACGGTCTCGTGTCCAAACCGTTACGGCCGCGTGACATTTGGCGCATCCGCACAAGTCTGCTTTGACATCCCGTCTCCGACTGGGGACAAGGCTGTCATGAAGAAAGAGCTGCTGCTCGCCGCCGTCGCCGGTGCGACCCTCCTGTCCGCCTGTCAGAACACCACGCAGCGCGTGGACCGCTTCGACAATGTCCGCATCCAGCAGATGGAGGCGAACAACGTCTCGCGCAACTGGTTTGAAAAAGTCGTCGTCTGCCTCAACGCCCGCCGGGAAGTGCGCGCGGACGGCACCACCGACCATTTTCTGCTGCTGGAGCACACGCCCATCCCGGACTTCACGCTCGCCCCCGGCCAGTCCTTCACGCTGCTGGTGGACGGCACGCGCCACACCTTCGCGCCCACCAACTCTCCTGCGGCCATCGTGAGCCGGCCGGGCTTCGCCACGTTGACCTTTCGCACCGAGCCACAAGTCTTCGTGGAGATCGCCAACGCGCGCAACGTGGAGCTGCGGCTGAAAGGCACTTCCAATGTGCTGGAGAAGCGTCTCGCCCGCGCGAGCATCAGCGAGTTCAAGAGCTATCTGCTGAAATACTATCAAGCCCCGCCCGCGCCGCCCAACCAGCCGGTCACCAAGAGCGCCAAGCGTGACTGAGCCCGCAACCGCCAACCCTTCCTGATATGGACAACAAAATCGCCAGTTACGGCCTGGTCGGCATCAGCTTGCTACTGGCCTTCGGTCTTTACCTCCGCCACGACTCCGCCACCCAGGCGCAGAAGGTGGCCGCCGAGCGCGAGGAAAAACTCGTCGGCGCGCTCAAAGTGCTCGAAGCCCAAGGCACCGCCTTGCGCGGCGAGGCCGACCTCGTCACGGAACGCCTCAAAGATCGGACCGGCGAGGCCAACGCGCTGTCGAACAAGGTTCAGACGATTACCGCCGAACTCACCCAGACGAAGCAGGCCCTCATCCAGGCCAACGCCGCGGTGGAAACCGTGAAGGCCTCGGTCGTCGCCGCCCAGAACGAGACGCGCGCCGTCGAGAACCGCGCCGCCGCCGAGCGCGCCCAGTTCGAGAAGGCCATCGCGGACTACCAGCGGGCCGTGAAGGACCGTGATGCCGTGATGGCCAACCTCAGCCAGGCCAACGAGCAGATGGCCAAGCAGGCGGAGCAGTTGAATGCCGAGATCACCAAACAGCAGGTTTCGCTAAAATCCCTGAACGGTCAGATCGCCAACAAGGAGGCGGAGCTGCTCAACGCCCGTGGCGAACGCGATCTGCTGACGCGGGAGTTGAAGACGCTCATGGCCAAGCGCGACGAGCTGGAGCGGCAGTTGCACGACTTGAATTTCCTCAAGGAACAGGTGCCGCACCTCAAGACCGAGCAGGCCACGGCCCGCCGCTTCGCCTGGGCCCGGCTGGGATTGGCTCAAAACGACGACCGCAAAGGCGCTGAGATCCTGAATAGCAGCACCCGCAAGCCCGCCACACCGGCATCCAAAACCTCCATCACCAACGCACCTGCGCCGCTGGTGGTGGAACTTCGGCGCGATGGCACCGTGACCTTGGTGCCCGCACCAGCCCCGGCCAAATAATCCCGGCTCCCGAAATCGAGCGGGAGCCAAGGGCGCGGAGCGCGGACTTCAGGCACGCAGAAGCGTGCGTGAGACGATAGACTTCCCGTCGCATTTGTTGCCCAGCCTTCTGCGGCGCAAACGCCGCGCCACGCTCAACTGAACAACTGCCGTGCCGGCTCGCCGCGGTCCGTGATCGGCACGGGGCGCGGGCCGTCGTAGAGGTTCTTGGCGGGGTTTATGCCGAGCGCGCAGCAGATGGTCGCGTGGACATCGGGGATGGAGAGTGGGTTGGAAATGGGCTTCTTCGCCAGCTCGTCGGTTTCGCCGATGGCCTGGCCGGTCTTGAGGCCGCCGCCGGCGAGCACCCAACTGAAGGTCTTGCCCTGATGGCCGCGTCCGCCGCCGCCATCAAACTCTGGCGGACGGCCGAACTCCGTGCCGATGACGATGAGGGTCTTGTCCAGCAACCGCTGCTTCTCCAGGTCCGTCACGAGCGTCGCGACCGCTTGGTCGAGCTGTTGGATGAGGATGTGCTGGTTGCGCTGGCCGTCGTTGTGCGTGTCCCACCCGGTGCCGTTGATGAAGTTCAGATTGAAGGAGACTTCGATGAAGCGCACGCCGCGCTGCACGAGCCGGCGCGCGAGCATGCATCGTTGCCCGAACTCGCCGCCGTAAGCCTGCCGCAGCGACGACGCCTCGCCGTCGAGCTTGAACGCGGTCATGAAATCGCCGTTCGCCAGCGTGACGGAGGCGGCGAGCGCCTCGTCGTAGTCGGCGATGACCTTGTCGCCCTTGGTGCGCTCCACGTAGCCCTTGCGCAACTCGGTGAGGAGCTGCTCGCGGTCGGCCTGGCGGGCGGAGTTGACGTAACTCGGACGCGTGAGGCCGGCGGGGCCTTTCTCCGTGTCGGTGAGATAAACGTAGCTGTGCTTCGCGCCGAGGTAGCCGGGCCCGCGCATGACCATCGGATAGCCGATGACGACGTAGGGCGGGATGCCATCCGCCAGCGCGCCGCGCTCGTGCGACACGAGCGAGCCGAGGCTCGGGTAGGTGATGGTGCCGGTCGGGCGGCGGCCGGTGTGGACGAAGTTCGTCGCGGCGGCGTGCTCGTCAATGATGTCGTGGTTCACCGTGCGCAGCAGCGCGAAGCGGTCCAGGAGGTTTGCGGTGCCTTTGAGATGCTCGCAGACCTGCACGCCGCGGATGGCGGTATCAATGGCCGGGTAGGCGGAGCCGGCGACCTTCTTCTGCGGGTCGCCAAGGCGCTTGGGGTCCCAGGTGTCCGTGTGCGCGCAGCCGCCGCCGAGCCAGAGGAAGATGCAGTGCTCGGCCTTGCCCTTGGGGTAGGGCTTCTTCTCCTGGGCGAAGAGTGGGGAAAGTCCGCCGAGGCCAAGGGCGGCGGCGCTTGCGCCGGTATGGGCGAGGAAGGAG